>NZ_JBEXEQ010000017.1:0-27230 GCF_040703155.1 Streptomyces sp. NPDC005435 | reverse complement strand
CGGGTTCCCTGCACCCCTCGTGCGCCGGGTGGGTCCCCAGCCTTCGCGCCCCGGCGGGTTTCCTGCCCTCCCCCGTGACTGGGTGAGCCCTCGACCCCCATGCCCCGGGTGGGTCCTCGACCTCCGTGCCCCGGGTGGGTCCTCGACCTCCGTGCCCCGGGTGGGTCCTCGACCTCCGTGCCCCGGGTGGGTCCTTGGCCCCCGTGCCCTGGGTGGGGCCCTGGCCTTCGCGCCTCGGCGGGTCCCTGGCGCAGTGCGCCGGGCGGTCCTCGGCCCCCGTGTGCCCGGCGCCGTCCTTGGCCTTCGCGCCCCGGCGGGTCCCTGGCGCCGTGTCCCGGGTGGGCTCTAGGCCCCCGTGCGCCGGACGGTCCTCGACCCCCGTGCGCCGGGCGCGTCCTTGGCCTTCGCGCCCCGGCGGGTTCCCTGCCCCCGTGCCCCGGGCGGGTCTTCGGCCCTCGTGCGTCGGGCGAATCCTCGGCCCCCGTGCCCCGGGTAGGTTCCCCGGCCCCGTGCCCCGGGCGGGCCCTCGGTCCTGTGCCCCGGGGGCCCTAGCCCCCGTGCCCCGGACGGGTCCCCAGCCCCCGTGCGCCGGGTGGGTCCCCCGCCCCGCGCCCCGGCGGGCCCTCGGTCTTCGTGTCACGGCGGGCCCCCGCGTCCCCGCCCCGTCCGACCCCGCGTACCGCGCCCCGCGCTGCCACACTGGAGGCATGAGCGGCGTCAGCGGCGACCCCAAGGAGCTCGGTACCTTCCTGCGGACGCGCCGGGCCGAGCTGGACCCGGCGCAGGTGGGACTGCCCGACACCGGCACCCCGCGCCGGGTGGCGGGGCTGCGCCGTGAGGAGGTCGCCCGGCTGGCGTCGATCAGCACCGACTACTACACCCGGGTCGAGCAGGGCCGGATGCGGGCCTCGGCACCCGTCCTCGACGCGCTCGCCCGTGCCCTGCGGCTCAGCGGCGACCAGCGGGCCTATCTGTTCGGGCTGGCCGGACGGACGCCGTTCGACCCCTCCCCGGGGCCGGGCCGCGCCGTCGCCCCGCACACCCGCAGGCTCCTGGACCAGCTGACCGGATCACCGGCCCTGGTCCTGTCCGGCACCATGGACGTGCTGGCCTGGAACCGGCTCGCCGCCGCCCTCTTCACCGACTTCGGCCGCCACCCCGAGCGGGACCGCAACTACGTCTGGCTGCTCTTCTCCGACCCCGAGATGCGCGCCCGCTACGACGACTGGCGCGCCGGGGCCCGCTCCTGCGTGGCGTATCTGCGGATGCACACCGCCCGCCGCCCCGACGACCCCCGGCTGCGCGCGCTGCTGGCCCGGATGTCCGCCTACAGCGACTTCCAGCGCTGGTGGCAGGCGCGCGAGGTCGCCGTCCAGGGGACCGGGAGCAAGGTGTTCCGCCATCCCGTGGCCGGCATCCTCGTCCTCGACTGGGACACGCTGACCAGCTCCACCGCGCCCGACCAGCACATCGTCGTCTGGACGGCCCGGCCGGGCAGCTCCTCCGAGGATGCCCTGCGGCGCCTCGCCCAGTCACCGGCCGCGCGCCGAGCCTGACCGCCGTCCCGTCCTCACCTGTCTTGCCTTTTCTTTGACGAGTCGTCAACGAGGCTTTGCCGACAGAGGTTTGAGGATCACCCATATGTTACGGCCGCTTTGCGAGCCCTAGGGAAAACCCTCGGTTGCCCGCTCCGTGGATGACATGTGCTGGTCAACGGTGCCATTCTCGCCCGGTACGCACATCCTTCCCACGCTCTTCACGCTTCACCTCTCGTCGCACAGCACGGTCCCGCACAGCTCAGCTCGCCCGGGCAGCACACCCGTCTGCCCGGTCTGTCACCGGCCGCGCCCCCGGCGGCCGCAGCAGGAGGAGTACGAGTGAGACGCCTTCCCCACGGACGCCTTTCCCGCAGAGGCGCCACGGTCGGAGCCGCCCTGGTCTCCACCGCGGCCTTCCTGGCCGTCGGCATCCAGGCGAACCCCGCGGCAGCCCGGCCCGCCGCCCCCCACCCCGGCTCGCTGCGCACCGGCGCGCTGGAGGCCAAGCTCAGCCCCGCCCAGCACGCCGCGCTCCTGAAGAGCGCCAAGGGCAACGTCTCCCGGACCGCCCGCACCCTCGGCCTCGGCGCCAAGGAGAAGCTGGTCGTCCGGGACGTCGTCAAGGACAACGACGGTACGGTGCACACCCGTTACGAGCGCACGTACGCGGGCCTGCCGGTCCTCGGCGGCGACCTCGTGGTGCACACCCCGCCCGCCTCCCTGGCCGCGGGCACCGTCAGCACCACGTTCAACAGCAAGCGGACGATCAAGGTCGCCTCCACCACCGCGGCCGTCACCAAGTCCGCCGCCCGGTCCACCGCGCTCAAGGCCGCCAAGGCCCTGAAGGCGGAGAAGCCCGCCGCCGACAGCGCGCGCAAGGTGATCTGGGCCGGCTCCGGCACCCCGAAGCTCGCCTGGGAGTCCGTGATCGGCGGCTTCCAGGACGACGGCACGCCGAGCAAGCTGCACGTCGTCACCGACGCCACCACCGGCAAGGAGCTGTACCGCTACCAGGCGGTCCAGACCGGCACCGGCAAGACCCAGTACAGCGGCACGGTCAGCCTCAACACCACGCTGTCCGGCTCCACTTACCAGCTGTACGACACCACGCGCGGCGGCCACAAGACGTACAACCTGAACAAGGGCACCTCCGGCACCGGAACCCTGTTCACCGACGCCGACGACGTGTGGGGCTCCGGCGCGGGCTCCGACACCCAGACCGCCGCGGCCGACGCGGCCTACGGCGCCCAGGAGACCTGGGACTTCTACAAGAACACCTTCGGCCGCAGCGGCATCCGCAACGACGGCGTCGCCGCCTACAGCCGGGTCCACTACAGCAGCGGGTACGTCAACGCCTTCTGGGACGACTCCTGCTTCTGCATGACCTACGGCGACGGCACGGGCAACACCCACGCCCTCACCTCGCTGGACGTCGCGGGCCACGAGATGAGCCACGGCGTCACCTCGAACACCGCCGGGCTCAACTACACCGGCGAGTCGGGCGGGTTGAACGAGGCGACCTCCGACATCTTCGGCACCGGCGTGGAGTTCTACGCGAACAACACCTCGGACCCCGGTGACTACCTCATCGGCGAGAAGATCGACATCAACGGCGACGGCTCCCCGCTGCGTTACATGGACAAGCCCAGCAAGGACGGCGCGTCCAAGGACAGCTGGTCCTCCAGCCTCGGCGGCCTCGACGTGCACTACTCCTCGGGCCCGGCGAACCACTTCTTCTACCTGCTCTCCGAGGGCAGTGGCACCAAGGTCATCAACGGTGTCACCTACAACAGCCCGACCTCCGACGGCGTCGCCGTCACCGGGATCGGCCGGGACAAGGCCCTCCAGATCTGGTACAAGGCGCTGACGACGTACATGACGTCCAGCACCAACTACGCGGGCGCCCGCACCGCCGCCCTGAACGCGGCCACCGCGCTCTACGGCGCCAACTCCGCCGAGTACGCGGCCGTCGGCAACGCGTTCGCCGGGATCAACGTCGGCAGCCACATCAACCCGCCGGCGGACGGCGTGACCGTCACGAACCCGGGCAGCCAGTCCGCCACGGTCGGCAAGGCGGTCAGCCTCCAGATACAGGCGAGCAGCACCAACAGCGGCGCGCTCAGCTACAGCGCCTCCGGGCTGCCGGCCGGGCTGTCCATCAATAGCTCGACGGGTCTGATCTCCGGCACGCCCACCACGGCGGGCACCTCCAGCACCACGGTCACGGTCACCGACTCGGCGGGCAAGACCGGCACGGCGGCCTTCTCCTGGACCGTCAGCGCCACCGGCGGCGGCTGCTCCGCGACCCAGCTGCTCGCCAACCCCGGCTTCGAGTCCGGCAACACCGGCTGGACCGCGACCAGCGGCGTCATCACCACCGACAGCGGCCAGGCCAGCCACGGCGGTTCGTACAAGGCGTGGCTCGACGGCTACGGCTCCTCGCACACCGACACGCTGTCCCAGTCGGTGACGATCCCCTCGGGCTGCAAGGCGTCGCTCACCTTCTGGCTGCACATCGACTCGGCGGAGACCACCACCAGCACGCAGTACGACAAGCTGACGGTGACCGCCGGTTCGACCACGCTGGCCACGTACTCGAACCTCAACAAGGCCTCGGGCTACACCCAGAAGACCTTCGACCTGTCCTCGCTGGCGGGCCAGACGGTCACCCTGAAGTTCAACGGGGTCGAGGACTCCTCGCTCCAGACCAGCTTCGTGGTGGACGACACCGCCCTCACGACCAGCTGACCCGCGCACCTCGCGACGCGGCCCCCGTGCACGGAACCTTCCGTGCACGGGGGCCGCGTCGTGTGCGGGTCGGGTGCGCTCAGCTCAGCGGGTCGAGCGTGAGGTACGCCGTCTGCGGGTTGCCGTCGTTGACGAGCGACTCGTGGTTGCCGACGTCGTCGAAGGCGAACGCGTACGCCTTGCCGTCGGCCATCTGGGAGTGAATGGCCTTGGCGTACTGGTTCGTCACCCCGTCCTGGTAGAAGCCGGCGTCCGAGGAGTCCGGCTGGTTGGGGTTGGTGAGCAGGGTGGAGCGGTTGTAACCGGCGCACAGGGTACGGGAGATGGGGCCCCGCACCTGGTCGTTCGGCGCGTCCAGCAGGTTGTGGCAGCCGAAGATGCTGCCCGCGTCCGGCTTCTGGAAGCTGGTCACGACCGCGCCGGAGGAGTTGGTGAAGTTCATGACGTTGCCCGAAACCCGGCCAAAATACTTGGTGTTGGGCTGGTCCGTGAACGGTGTGACGGTCAGGGTCTGCGAGGAGTACTTCTGCCAGACCCGGTTGACGTAGTCGTCCATCACGTTGGAGGGCAGCGCCCCGGTCTCCACGCCGTACAGCGGGGAGAGCGCGCGCAGCACGGTGCCGTCCGAGCGGGTCTGGACGAGGCCCGACCAGCCGGACTTGCCGCGCAGGGTGTTCAACACGTTCGTGTAGCCACCGGACTTGAGGTGACCCGTGCTGACCGTCGACCCGTCGCTGCGCTTCACCCCGACCGCGTACGGCGCCGAGAACATGTCGACCTGCGTGCTGTTGAGCCACAGGCCGCCGTCGTTGAGCGTGTACTCGGACCAGCTGAACAGGGTGTCGCGGTTGGGGTCCGAGGGGTTCTGCACGGCCGGCTGCACCAGACCGCCGGTGGTGAGCCGGAAGTCGAGCTTCTTGCCGTAGGAGAAGTAGATCCGGCCGGAGAACTTCGGTATCCGGATCGTGGCCGTCTGGCCGGGTCCCGGCCCGGCGATCGAGGCGTCGGGCGCGGGGGTCGGCGGGTTGCCGCCCGCGGGCCAGGCGTGGAAGCCGCCGTTCGCGTCGGCCCAGCCCTGCCGTCCCGAGGACAGCTGGGTGCCCAGGTCGTAGATGTAGACCTGGTCACCCCGGCCCGAGTTGTTGGTGATCTGGAGCGGGATCGTGTCCGGCACCGCCGCAACGGCCTGCTGCGGGGCTCCGAACACGACCACCCCGCCGACCAGGGCGGCCACGGCCGCCGCGCTCGTCGCGAACCGCGGGATTCTTCGAGTCAACTCTCCACCTCCGTGTGGGGATCGGGGCGGAACGGACATTGGTCCGTACCTGCATGAGAGCGCTCTCAGAGTGCGGGCGGAACGGAGGACTGTCAATTGCTCCGGTCGGACACGTTGGGTAACTCCCTTGTCCAGCCGTTTAATTGACGGTACGTCAGAAGGTTCGCCGCAGCAGGTCCAGCAGGGCGCGCCAGTGGCGTTCGTCGGCCTCCTCGTCGTAGGCCGTCGTGTCCGACTGGGTGTAGCCGTGGGTGGCGCCCGGGTAGACCTCGGCGGTGTGGCGGACGCCCGCCTCGGTGAGGGCGTTCTCCAGGCGGTCGCGCTGGGACCTGGGCAGGGAGCGGTCCTGGTCGGCGTGGCCGAAGTACAGCTCCGCCGTGATGTTCCCGGCGCCCAGGTGGGGGCTGTCGGGCTCCTCGGTCGCCAGGTTGCCGCCGTGGAAGCCCGCGGCCGCGGTGACCCGGTCCGGATGGGTGGCCGCCGTGCGCAGCGCGAGCCGGGCGCCCATGCAGTAGCCGACCAGCGCGACCGGCCCGTCCGCGACCAGCGGATCGGCGGCCATCCGGTCCAGGAAGGCGTCCGCGTCGCGCTCCGCCTGGTCCGGCTTCAGCGAGCCGACCAGCGGGCCGAGCCGCCGCCAGATGGACGGATCGGCCTCCGTGTCGATGAACTCGGGCAGCTCCACGACCGGGGCCGGCCCCCGACGGTAGAACACGTTCGGCACCAGGACCGTGTACCCCTCGGCGGCCAGCCGGCCGGCCATCTCCCGCAGCCGGGGCCGCAGCCCGTAGGCGTCCTGGTAGAAGAGGACGCCCGGGTGCGGCTTTCCGTCCGCCGGGTGGACGAGATAGGCGTCGGCGACGCCGTCCTTCGTCGGGATCTGAATCGTCGTGCCCTCGACGGCGGTCATCGCGCGAGCCTCCTGGCGTCACCGGCGCCCGGCGGGATGCCCCGGCGCCCCTCCCGGCTCATGCTGCCACGCAAGATCCACGGCGGAGCGTCCGGCCCGCCGCCTCACTCGAACAGCGACACGTCCCCCGCGCCCCGGCGCACGATCTCCGGCTCCCCGGAGGAGAAGTCCACCACCGTGGTCGGCTCCGTGCCGCACTCCCCGGAGTCCACCACCGCGTCCACCACATGGTCGAGCCGGTCCTTGATCTCCCAGCCCTGCGTCGGCGGCTCCTCCTCGTCCGGCAGCAGCAGCGTGCTGGACACCAGCGGCTCACCCAGCTCCGCGAGCAGCGCCTGCGTCACCACATGGTCCGGGATGCGCACCCCCACCGTCCGCTTCTTCGGATGCAGCAGCTTGCGCGGCACCTCCGGGGTGGCCGGCAGGATGAAGGTGTAACTCCCGGGCGTCGCCGCCTTGATCGCCCGGAACACGTCGTTGTCGATCCGCACGAACTGCCCGAGCTGCGCGAAGTCCCGGCACATCAGCGTGAAATGGTGCCGGTCGTCCAGATGGCGGATGGAACGGATGCGCTCCATGCCGTCCTTGCTGCCCAGTTGGCAGCCCAGCGCGTAACAGGAGTCCGTGGGATACGCGATCAGCGCCCCCGAACGCACCGCGTCGGCGATCTGCGCGACGGCGCGCGGCTGCGGGTTCTCGGGATGCACGTCGTAATACTTCGCCATCCGCCGAGCTTATGCCGTCGCCGCCGTCCCGGGCCGCACCCCGCCCGCGCGGCCCCGGCCGCGCCGTGTTCTGCGGCACACCCAGGCGTCCACCGCGCCCTCTTCGGGTAACGTCCAACGACGAAACCCGAGGTCAGCACCGATATGAGGAGCGAAACGACGTGGCCGCCCGAGCAGCCGACGGCCCCCCGGAGCCGTACGGCCCCGACGCCCTCTGGGCGGAGCAACTGCTCGACCAGCTCCGCCCCGCCGTCCGCGACCCGCGCCGTGTCGTCGACTGGCTCGCCCGGACCGTACGCGCCTCGGCGAGCCTCCAGGACGCCCACGGCACCGTCCTCGCGGGCGACCCCCTGCCGCTCGACCCCGCACTCGTCGGACGGGTCGCCAGGGGCGGACTCTCCTCGGCCGCCCTGGAGGAGGACGGCCGCCACATCCGGCTCACCACGACCACCGGCGCCGCCCTGGCCGTCGCCCGCGCCGAACCCTTCGACCGCCGCGCCGCCGAGATCGTCCACCGCACCGCCACCGTCCTCGCCCTCCTGCTGCGGGAGAGCGAACTCGCCGACGCCGCACGGCGATTGCGCCGAGCCTCCGCCGACCTGCGCCTGGCGATCCTGCAACTGCTCATGGTCGAGGACGTCGTCTCCGCCCGCCGCGTGGCCGCCGGACTCTGGCCCGGACTGCTCGAACAGGACACCGCCCGCGTCTACGTCGTCGAGGCGTCCCCCGCCGAGCGCGACGCCCTCGCCGAGGGCTGCGCCGAGGCCACAGAAGGCGGCGCGCTCGTCGTGCGCTGCCCCGCCATGGACGGCCACGTCATCGTCGTCAGCCCCGCGCCCGCCGCCGGACAGCGGCTGCGCGCCCTCCTCGACGACCACCCCGGTGTCCACCTCGGCGGCAGCACCCGCCAGCGCCTCGCCCGCACCGCCACCGCCTACGGGCAGGCCGTCAGTGCCCTCGCCGTCGCCCGCCACCGGCCCGACCGCAGCGCCGTCTACGCCGAACGCACCCACCCCGAGCGGCTGTTGGACCCCGCCGCGCTGCGCGCCTGGTCCGCCGCCCTGCTCCGCCCGCTCGACACCCTGCCCCACCACATACGCGCCGAACTCCTCGCCACCACCCGGCTCGGCCTGGACTTCACCGCCGTCAACGCGGCCAAGGTGCTCGGCGTCAGCCGCAACACCGTCCGCGCCCGCATGGAACGCGTCGCCGCCCTGCTCGGCACCGACCTGACCGACCTCACCGCACGCGCCGCCGTACGCCTCGCCCTCGTCACCGAGGCCGCCCACGGCCCGTACGACCCCGGCGCCGCACGGCCCCGCACGCCCGCCGGACTCGGCGGACTGCTCGGCTCGCCCGCGCTGCGCGACTGGGCCGGCACCCTGCTCGGCCGCCTCGACGCCGACGGCCGGGACCTGCGCGGCACCCTGCGCGCCTGGATCGCCGCCGGGGCCAACGCCGAACGCGCCGCCCGCGAACGGGGCGTGCACGCACAGACCGTGCGCGAGCACGTCCGGGCCGCCGAACCCGTCCTGGAGCGGCAGCTGCTGGCCGGCGGCACCGATCTGTACGAGATCGTCCTCGCCCATCTGGCCTGCGGCGAGCTCCAGTTGCTCCCGCACTGCGGTTCGAACGGGGATCAAGCGGACGCGGCTGTGCACGAGTGAGTGACCGTCGCCCCCGACCGGGCACGGACGCGATGGCCACCGCCGCGCGCCGCGCGTAGATTCGACGGTCGGCGGGGCACGACCGGGGCGGGGGACTGGTCGTGCCCCGCCCGTCTTTCGCCGGCGGTCCTTCCTCGGTGGTTCAGCGCGCGTCGGGCTGCGCGGGCAGGTCGAAGACGTGCCCGGGAGAGATGACGTGCGTGATCGCCTGGCCGAACAGCGTGCTCGGCTCCTGGCCGTCATGGGCGATGTCGGTGTTGAGCAGCACCACCAGCGTGGTGCGCGCCGAGGGCAGATAGACGGTCAGTGACTGGTACCCGGGCAGCGAGCCGTTGTGCCCGATCCAGCCGTGTACGTCGAAGATGCCGAGCCCGTACCCCGCGCCCGGCACGCCCGTCGACGGGGTCACCAGACGCCGGCGCTGCGTGGACGCGTCGAGCATCCGCCTGCCGTCGGGGAATTCACCGGTCGCCACCGTGGGCGCCCACGTCCGCAGATCGTCCAGCGTGGAGACCATCGCGCCCGCCGCCCAGCCCCAGGACGGGTTCCAGCCCGCCGTCTCCTCGACCTTCCCGTCGGCCGTCTGGTTCGTGTACCCCTGCGGATGCGGCTTGGGGAACTCCGCGCCGGACGGGAAGGACGTGCGGGTCATCCCGGCCGGGTCCAGGATGTGATCCTTGATGTAGTCGCCGAGCTGCTGCCCGCTGCGCTGCTCCACCACCAGGCCGAGCAGGATCAGATTGGTGTTGGAGTAGTCGAACTTCTGCCCCGGCGGGAAGAGCACCGGGTGCCTGAAGGCGTAGTCCAGCAGCTGGCGCGGGGTGAAGGAGCGCTGCGGATCCGAGGTCAGCGCCTTGAAGAAGTCCTTGTCGTCCGAGTAGTTGTACAGCCCGCTGCGCATCCCGGCCAGCTGCCGCAGACTGATCTTGTCGCCGTTCGGGACACCGCCGATGTACTTCGCGATCGGGTCGTCCAGCGAGACCTTCCCCTGGTCCACCAGCTGGAGCAGCGCGGTCACCGTGAACGTCTTGGTCTCGCTGCCGATCCGGGTGTACAGGTCCGGGGCCATCCGGCGCCCGTCGCCCTTGTCGGCCACCCCGAAGGAGCGGACGTAACCGCCCTGGTCCGGCGTCCAGATGCCGACGGTCACCCCCGGCACCCGCGCCTCGTCCATCACCTTCCGTACGGCGGTGTCCAGCCGGTCCGCGACCTCGGGTGTCAGCTCGCGCACCCCGCTGTCCGAACTGTCCGACGGGGAGGGACCGGGCGCGGCGGCCGGTGCGGTCACGGGGGCGGCGAGGGCCGGAGCCGCGGCGAGCGGCAGGGCGAGCGCCACGGCGGCCAGAACGGCGGCGGCTCCCCGGCGCGTGCATACAGGCGAACGGGGCATGGGCTGCCTCCAAGCACGTGGGACACGACCGTGCGGTGGGCGAGACGTCGACGACCCGGACCACCCAGCATAGGAGCGCTCAGCGGGCCCCGCCCGTCGGCACCGGCGCCAGCACCAGCACCGTCGCGTCGTCACGGACCTCGTACCCGAGCCGCCGTATGTCCGTCCAGAACGCGCCCGGCAGGTCGGGTGTGCCGTGCCAGGAGAGCGCGGCCAGCCGCTCGGGCAGCGGATAGAAGGCGCCGTCGGCGTTGCGCGCCTCCCACAGCCCGTCCGAGGCGAGCAGCAGCCGGTCGCCCGGCTGGAGGTCCACCGTCACCTCCTTCGGCGGATCGACCCCGACCAGACCGATGCCCAGCGGCGGCCCCGGTGTCACGGTCGTCTCCCAGGCGCGGCCCGCGCGCAGCAGCACCGGGGGCGGATGGCCGCACGCCACCACCCGCACCGAGCGCATGTCGGCGGAGAACTCCAGCAGCACGGCCGTCGCGAACAGCTCCGCGTGCCGCACCCCGGCCGAGTCCACCGTGAGCCTGCGGTCCATCCGCGCGGCCACCGCCTCCAGGTCCGGCTGGTCCAGCGTCGCCTCACGGAACGCGCCGAGCAGCGCCACCACCGTGGCCACCGCCTCAAGGCCGTGCCCCCGTACGTCTCCCATCACCGCGCGCACGCCGTACGGGCCGTCCCGCACGTCGTAGAAGTCGCCGCCCACCAGCGTCCCGCCCTGCGCGGCCCGCGAGAACCCCGCGCACGCGAGGGCGCCGACCCGCTCCGGCAGCTCCGGCAGTACGGCCCGCTGCACCGCCTCGCCGATCGCGCGCTCGGTGCCGAGCTGGGCGTCGCGGTGACTGCGCACATAGGAGACGAACACGCTCAGCAGGGAGACGAACACGATGGTGAGCAGGTCGGTGTCGCCGGGCCGGTTCAGATGGGTCTCCGGCAGCAGCAGCGCCACGACCACCAGTACACCCAGCAGCGCGGTCGCCAGTGGCCCGTACGAGAGCACCGCGAGCGGCGGGATCGCCCCGAGCAGGAAGCCCAGGTCGCCCGCGTGCGGGGTCACGAACGTCGCCAGGGACACGGCCACCAGGAGCAGCACCGGGAGCACCCGCACCCAGCTGGGCGGCGGCGCACCCCGCAGCCAGCCGCGACGTTCCCGGCTCCGGCGCCCTGACCGGCCGCGCAACGATCTCACACGGCCACGCTACGCCGGGCCCGTCACCGGGGCCTTTCCCGGACACCCGGCCGGGGCAGCGGTCCGCCCGACCGGCCCTGGCGGGGGCCGGGCGGGCGGTGCGCATGGTGATGCGCCGAGTGGTGCGCGCCGAGTGGTGCGTGCTGGGTGGTGTGCGCCGGGTGGTGCGTGCCTCGGCCCCCGCCCGCCCCCTCGCCTAGCTCGCCGCAGCCGTCAGCCGGGCCTGTGCCGCCGACAGGATCTCGGTGACGCGCAGGCCGAACGCGGCGTCGCACGGGTGGGGCCGGCCGGTGCGGGCCGCGCCCCGGAGCGCGTCGACGGCGCGGACGAGGGCGGGGACGGCCCCCTCGGAGCTGCGGGGGAGGTGGGACACGCCCGCCTCGCCGCGCAGCTCCACGTCGGCGCCCGCCGCTGCGGGCGGCGCCGTCAGGCTCAGGGTGAGGGTGCTGGACGCGCCCGTCGCGTGGTCGAGCACCAGATGGACGGTGTCCGAGGGGCCGTGCACCGCCGACAGGACCTCGCGCACGTCACCGAGGACCGGCAGCAGCACCGACAGCGCGTGCGGGCCCACGTCCCACAGGGCGCCCTTCTCGCGCCGCCAGGGCGAGGCCGCGTACGGGCTGTCACTCGTGAACACCGCGCCCAGCCACTGCGCCCGAGCCGTGAACCACCCCGACTCCGCGGCCTGTTCGTCGATCCACGCCTCCGGCTCCTTCTGGAAGCGGGTGGTCAGGAACACCACCGAGGCGACCCCGGCCCGCTCCACCGCCCCGACCACCGTACGCGCCTCGGCGACGTCCACCGCCAGCGGCTTGTCGAGCAGGAGATGACAGCCCGCTTCGGCCGCACGCACCGCGAGACCCGGCTGCGCCGACGGCGGCAGGGCCAGCGCCACCGCGTCCACGTCGGCCAGCAGGGCGTCCACGTCCTCGTACACCGGGACGCCGTACCGTCCGGCCAGTTCGGCGGCCGCCTCCGGGCGGCGCCCCCACACCCCGGCGAAGTCCGCGGCCGTGTGGGCCGCGAGCGCGGGCGCGTGCGCCTTCCGCGCCCAGGGGCCCGTCCCCAGCAGTCCGATGCGCATGTCGGGTTCCTCTCCTCGAGCCGGTCGTCACGGCATCCTGTCCCTCTCGCCGTTGAGATACGTCCGTTCCGGCTCTCCGTCTCCGGCCAGCCAGCGCGCGATGGTCCGGGCGATCGGCTGACCGGTCTCCAGCTCGACGAAACCGAACTGGCCCGACTGATTGCACTCCAGGAACCACCACACCCCGTCCGCGTCCTCCGCGAAGTCGAAGGCGCCGTAGGCCAGTTCGGCCTCGCTCAGATAGCGGTGCACGCTCGCGGCCACGCGCGGCGGCACCTCGACGGGCAGCCAGGGCGAGACGGACGGGGCGAACCGCACGTCCACGTCGTCGGGGTGGGCGTCCGGATGGACCGGTTTGCGGGCGGCCAGGAGCCGGTCCCCGACGGCCGTCAGCCGGATGTCGGCCCGCTTGGCCACCCGCTGCTGGAGCAGGGTCGGACCGTAGGCGACGGCCGTGAAATCGGTGTCCGGTGCCACCCGGCTGGTCGGCACCGCGCGCGGCGGCTCCTGCGGATGCGCCCCGGAGACCGGCTTGACCACCAGGTCCGGGAAGCGCCCCGCGAACTCCCGCGCCGCCTCGGGAAACGTCGTGATCAGCGTGGCCGGCACGGCGAACCCGCTGTGCCGCGCCACATGCAGCTGCCAGGGCTTGTACCGGGCGCGCCGGGCCGCGTCCGGATGGTTCATCCAGCGTGCCCCGGCACACCGCAGCAGCCCGTACAGCGCCTGCGTGGACTCCTCCGTCAGCCAGTCGGAGGGCCGGGCGGCGCGGGCGGCCGCCCGGCCGGGGCGGCGCACCCACACGGAGCGCAGCGCGCCGACGCGCACCAGACGGCCGCCGACGGACAGCTGCCCGTCGGCGGACCGGCCCGTCAACTCACCCGTGAGAGCGACTCCGTTGGTGAGGTCGGCGGGATCGAGCCGGACGACGGGCACGCCCGTCTCGACCAGGCGGAGGACCACCATGTCCGCCGTCACGTCCTCGTCGCTGGTGAGGATGAGCACGGTCATCGTCCGGGGCCCCGCGCTTCAGTCGTCGAAGTGGGTCTTGGAGCCCGCCGTGGAGGTGGTGGTCCCCAGGGCGTGCAGCGTCGCGTGGTCGGTGGCGGCGATCCTTCCGTCCGGGAGGACGTTCAACTGGAGCCCCGCGTCGTAGGCGTACGGGGCGGTGACATCCAACTGCACAGCGGGTCGTGCGTAGTTGAGCGTGAACGGTTGCATGGTCGTCCTCCCTGATTCGTTCTTTCACGTCCTTATACGAATCGAACGATTGGTTGGTTTCCTCACACTCCGTGACCGGTGTCCGGAGGCGGTGCGGGGAGCGCCCTTCGGCGTCAGCCAGAAAGACGCCGGAGGCGGGGAACTGGCTGCGCCGAAACGCCGCGGGTTCGGCCGGAGTTCAGATGCCCGCGCGGCGACTCGCCACGCCCGCGGTCCGGTTCAGCCGGTCACCGCGGCACGGGCCGCCGTCAGGGCCTGATCCGCGAAGGACCGGCCGAACAGCACCGCGTGCACGAGCAGCGGGAAGAGCTGATGTATGCCGACCCGGTGGCGCCAGCCGTCGGCGAGCGGGGCGGTCTGCTCGTACCCGGCGAGCACGTGGTCCCACTCGGGACAGCCGAAGAGCGTCAGCATCGCGAGGTCGGTCTCCCGGTGCCCGCCGTGCGCGGCCGGGTCGATGAGACGGACGTCACCGTCCGCGCCCCAGAGCACGTTGCCCTGCCACAGGTCGCCGTGCAGCCGCGCGGGCGGCTCGGCGGGACCGGCGAGTTCGGGCAGGCGCTCGCACACCGCCTCGATCACGGACGCCTCGCCGGGGCGGACCGTGCCCGCGTCCACCGCCGCGCGCAGATACGGCAGCACCCGGTGCTCGGCGTACCAGCGCGGCCAGTCGTCGCCGGAGACGTTGCGCATGGGCGCCCGGCCGATGAACGCCTCCTCGGGCCCGTCCGGCGGCGGTGCGCCGAACGCCGGTGCCCCGGCCGCGTGCAGCTCCGCCAGCGCCTGGCCGAAACGCAGCGCGCCCCCGGCCTCCGGACGCCCGGTCGGCACGTACGCGGTGACCAGCCAGCGCTCGTCGGCGCCGAGCACCTCGGGCACCCGTACCGTCCCGGCCGCGCCGAGCCAGCGCAGCCCGGCCGCCTCCGCGCGCACCGCGCCCGGGGCGTGGCCGCGCTTGACCATCACCGTCGCACCGTCTTCGAGCGTCACGGCCGCGGGCGACCCGGACGGTGCCGGGCCGTTCACGGGACGGCGCCCGGTGAGCCGGGACGCCACCGCCCCTGGAGCCTCGCCTCGCTCGATCACGCCCACAGGGTACGACCCGTCAGAGGCGCCCCATGGGCGGAACTTCGCGCTTTACTACGACGAAATCCGGCCAAAGTTGTGCGGCGGCGGCGAGGCCCTCCGCCTCCGGCGTGATCACCGTTGACCCGTACGGGGGCGCGCGCGGCGTGTCGCTGGGACAGACGGGTGGAGAGGTGACCCGGCTGGGCGGCCTGGATCGCGCGCCGGGGCGCCCTGTTCGACGGTGGGTCGTGTCGGGGCCGGGTCCTGACAGCCGATGAGGTATCCGCTGCCCGGCCACGGCGGAAGGACACCGATATGCGCTCTGCCCGCATTCTTCTCGCCACGGCGGCCGCATCCGCCGCCCTCGCCCTCGCCGCCCCGGGAGCCGCGCTCGCCGGGGACGACGGAGGCCGGGACGACTCCTCGTACAGCAAGCAGGACAGCGGCTCCGGCAGCGACCACGGAAAGGGGTCCGGCAAGGGCTCCGGCGACGACCAGGACAAGGGCTCCGGCAAGGGGTCCGGCAAGGACTCCGGCGGCGGCTACGGCGACGGCGGCGGCTACGACGAGCCGCGCGGCGGCATGCACACGGGCGGCGGCGCCCTCGCCTCCGTCCTCAGCAGCGGCAGCAGCAGTGGCAGCGGCGACGACTGGAGCTCCAGCTCCAGCGGGAGTGGCAGTGGCAGTGGCAGCGGGAGCGGCAGCGGCGACAGCCGCTTCGACCCCGAGACCTACAAGGACAAGGGGGACAGCGGCAAGAGCGACTCCGGCTCCGGCAAGGGGGACAAGGACGACGAGCCGCGCGGCGGTATGCACACCGGTGGCGGCGGCCTCGCCGACGACTCCGGCATGTCGACGGGCGGCCTCGCGGTGCTCGTCGCGGGCGCGGCCGGGGTGTACGTGCTGCGGCGCCGCAAGGCCGCCGGTTCGGCCTGACCTGCCCGGCTTCCCCGCCCCTGTCGTCGGACTCCCCGCGCCCGCCCGCCGCGGACGAAGGGAGTCCGGCGACAGGGCCAGGGGCCACGGCCGCCGGCACCCGTCCGGTCCGGCGGCCGGCCCCGGTCCCGAACCGCGCTGCCGTGACCGAGTGAGGTGGTGTCCGATGGCAGCAGATCCCTCCCCGCACCGCGCCGACGAACAGGCCGCCCGCGGGGGCCGGCTGACGCTCTGGAGCGTGGCGATCGTCGTCCTCGTGCTCAGCGTGCTCGGCGGCCATCACGGCACCGGCATCGCCCCCGGCGGCACCCGCGCCGCCGGTACTGCGGCGGCCACCGGACCGGCGGGCCCGGCCCTGCCCCGCTCCGCGCCGACGCGGCTGGTCATCCCGAAGATCGGGGTGAACGCCCCCTTCACCGCCCTCGTCCTCGGCTCCGACGGCCGCCTGGAACCCCCGCCGGCCGACAACACCAACCTGGTCGGCTGGTACAGCAAGGGCGTCTCGCCCGGCGAGAAGGGGACCTCGGTCATCGCCGGACACGTGGACACGAAGACCTCCGCCGCCGTCTTCGCCGGCCTCGACGCCCTGCTCCCCGGCGACCGGTTCACCGTCGAGCGGGCCGACGGGCAGACCGCGAAGTTCGTCGTGGACAGCGCCGAGACCTTCGCGAAGGACGACTTCCCCAGCGACCGCGTGTACGACAACGCGGCCCGGCCCGAGGTGCGGTTGATCACCTGCGCGGGCGACTACGACCACACGGCCAAGGACTACACGGAGAACCTGGTGGTGTTCGCGCACCTGCTGTGAGGGGACGGTGTGTTCAGCGGGTGGCGGCCGTGCTCAGCGGGCCGCCCGACGCGAAGGCCAGCGCCGCGAACCGCTCCCCGATGCGCCGGTGGGCCGCGCCGTCCGGGTGCAGCCCGTCGGGCAGCGGCAGCTCCGCGAAGTCGGCCGCGCCGTACAGCCCGCGCCCGTCGAGCAGGTGCAAGTTCCGGTCCTCGGCTGCCCGTCGGCGCACGATGCGGGACAGCTCCTCGCGGATCACGGTCAGCGTCAGTTTCCCCTGGTCCCGCTCCGCCGGATCACCGGCCGCCCGGAACGCGAGCCGTCCCTCGCCCAGCGCGGTGAAGTCGGGCAGGGTCGGCCCCGGGGTGTCCTCGTGCATCGGGCACAGGATCGGCGAGACGACGAGCAACGGCGTCTCGGGATGGCCCTCGCGGATCGTGTCGAGGAAACCGTGCACGGCGGGCCCGAACGCGCGCAGCCGCATCAGATCGGTGTTGACCAGGTTGATGCCCAGCTTGACGCTGATCACGTCGGCGGGCGTGTCCCGCAGCGCGCGGGCGGTGAACGGGTCCAGCAGGGCGCTGCCGCCGAGACCGAGGTTGATCAGCTCCACCCCGCCGAGCGCGGCGGCGACGGCCGGCCAGGTGCCGGCCGGGGACGCGGCGTTGGAGCCATGGCTGATCGAGCTGCCGTGATGCAGCCACACAGGCCGCCCGTGTTCGCGTGCGGGCGTGACGGGTGCGTCGGCGCGCAGGGCCACCAGTTCGGTGGTCTCGTTGTGCGGGAGCCAGATCTCCACGGCCTTGTCCTCGGGGGACAGCCCGGTGAAGCGCGCGGTGCCCACCGGACCGGGGCGCCGCTCGGCGGTGCCGGCCGCCATGTCGATCAGCAGGGTGTCTCCGCCCGGGACGGAGGTGCTGCCCGCCGGGCGCCCGTCCACCAGCAGGTCGTAGACGCCCTCGGGCCGGGGCGGCGCACCGGCGTACACCCGCTTGGTGGGGACGGTGTCCAGCTCGACGGTGGTGGCACGGGTGCGGAACACCAGTCGTACGCCCGCCGGTTGGGACTCCACCATGTGCAACTGGGGGTCGGCGCACTGGGCGCGGGCCCGCGCGGGCAGCCGGTGGGGGAGCAACCCCCGCTCGGTGCGCTCCAGTTCGAGGGCGCCGCGTACGAGGTCCTCGGTGAGCGGGGTGGTGGTCAGGTCGTCGGAGACGGTGGTCATCGGTACTGCCTGTCGGAAGAAGGGGAGTTGTGGGTCGGGCAGGGGTACGCGGCCAAGTCGCTCAGGCGGACGGCCAGTTGCGCAGCAGCGCGTCCAGGGCGTCGAGGCTGCGGTCCCACGACTCCTGCGAGCCGGGGGAGCTGTGGTCGAACGCGCCCGCCGACTCCAGCCCCACCCAGCCGCTGAACACGCTGCCCAACAGCCGTACCGCGTGGGTCTGTTCGGGTTCGGGGAGGTCGTAGCCGCGCAGGATGGCCCGGGTCATCCGGGCGTGCCGTCCGCCGGCGCTCGCGGCGGCGTCCTCCGGGTCGAGGCGGTACGCGGCCGCCGCGAAGCGGCCGGGGTGCGCGCGGGCGTAGTCGCGGTAGGCGTTCGCGAAGCCGGTCAGGGCGTCCTTGCCGGCCCGGCCCGCGAGCGCCTCGGCGGCGCGGTCGGCCAGCTCCTCCAGTGCGAGCAGCGCGATCCGGGTCCGCAGGTCGTGGTTGCCCCGCACATGTGAGTACAGGCTCGCCACCTTCACGTCGAACCGCCGGGCCAGCGCCGACACCGTGACCTGGTCGAACCCGGCCTCGTCGGCCAGCTCCGCCCCGGCCCGGACCAGCCGCTCCGTGCTCAGACCCGCACGCGCCATGGGACACCTCCTGGGAAGACATGGCGATTATGCGGGTGCCTAAACCTATTAGGCAAACGGGCACTTGCTTTAGGAGTCAGTCTTGAGGGGTCAGTCCCGGGCGGCCGGGCGGGACAGGCGGATCGCGGAGACGAGGAAGAAGATCCCGCCGAGCGTGGCGTAGCCGGCGAGGGCGGTCAGGGAGGGGTCGTCCGCGGCGGCGCCGCGGAGGAAGCTCGCGCCGGCCAGGACCGAGATGCCGCCGCTGAGGATCATCGCCCACTGCCCGCCCATCGGCCGGCGGACCACGCCCACGAGCAGCTGGACCAGGCCGGAGACGATCGCCCACGCGCCCCAGACGCGCAGCACACCGGCGACGCCCGAGGCCGCGGCGACCGCGATGCCGACGGCGGCGAGCGTGCTGATGGCCATGTTGACGTACAGGCCCTTGACCGGCCCGGCGGCGCGGGCCGACCTGGCGTCGACGACGGCCGCGGCCACGTCGAAGGCGGGATAGAGGAACAGCAGCAGCTTGGTCCCGACGGTCAGCTCGGAGCCCGACAGCAGGAGCAGCGCCGCCCACGCGGCGGCGAAGACGAAGCGGGCGAGGTAGAGCCGGCGCAGGGCGGGCGCGGTGCTTACGTGCCCGGCGGTGGCGACGGATGGCATGGGGTCCTCCGGTGTGTTCGGAAGTAGAGAGACCGTTCTCTCTTTTTCGTAGCCTGGCACGCCCCGTCCGCTGAAACAAGAGAGAGCGTTCTCCTTCGTCGAAAGAAACAGAGAGATCGTTCTATCTGTTACGGTGGGTGACATGACACGGACGGAAGCCGGTACCGGCAGGAGGGTCTCCGAGGCCCGGGAGCGGCTCCTGAAGACCGCCGGGCAGCTCTTCTACGCCGAGGGCATCAACACGGTGGGTGTCGACCGCCTGGTGGCCGAGGCGAAGATCACCAACGCCACCTTCTATCGCCACTTCCGCGGCAAGGAAGACCTGGCGGTCGCCTACATCGAGAGCGTCGACCAGGCGATCCGGGCCCAGATCGGCTCCCTGACGGCCGCGGACGCCCCGGCCGACGGCATCCTGCGGGGCATAGGCGCGTCCCTGGTCGAGCAGATCCGCTCGCCCGGCTACCGCGGCTGCGCCTTCCTCAACGCGGCGGCGGAATTCCCCGCTCCCGGCCACCCGGTCCACCAGGCCGTCGTGCGGCACCGCGCGTGGTTCCTGGAGACGGTCACCGGACTGTTCGCCGAGATCACGGAGGACTCCGCCGACCACGCCGGACGGCACTTCGTCATGCTCCGCGACGGCGCGATGAGCGCCGGCTACCTCGGCGACCCCGTCCTGGCCGGCGAGACCCTGCTGCGCGGCATCGAAGGGCTCCTGCGGATCCACTCCGCCCGGGGGCTCGACGAGGACGCCGCGCCCGCGCACGCCCCCGCGTCCGGCCGGGCGCCCTCGGCGGCCGCGACGGTCTCCGGCGCCGAGTGCTCGCCGCCCGGCGCGTAGCGGTCGGGCGCGTACGAAACGGCGCTCAGGCGCTCAGCGCGAAACGAGCCGGCGCTCAACGCGAAACGGGCCTCCGGCGGCGGCTTTTCGCCGCTGCCGGAGGCCCGTTCGTCACCGCATCGCCGCTTCGGCGACCGGTCAGGCCGTGGTCGCCGGGAACGTCGGGTACTCCACGCCCGACACGTGCTGGACGATCCGGACCACCTGGCAGGAGTAGCCGAACTCGTTGTCGTACCAGAGGTAGAGGATCGCGTTGTCCCCGTCGACCTTCAGGGCGCCGCCGTCGACGATCGAGGCGTGCCGCGAGCCGATGAAGTCGCTGGAGACCGCGTCGGGCGCCGTGGTGAAGTCGATCTGCCGCTTGAGCGGGGAGGTCAGCGACACCTCGCGCAGGTAGTCGTGCACCTCGTCGCGGGTGGTCTCACGGCCGAGCCGGAGGTTCAGGATCGCGATCGAGACGTCCGGCACCGGCACCCGGATCGAGCTGCCGGTGATCGGCGCCTTCAGATCCGGCAGCGCCTTCGACACGGCCGACGCGGCGCCCGTCTCGGTGATCACCATGTTCAGCGGCGCGGACCGGCCCCGGCGCTCGGCCTTGTGGTAATTGTCCAGCAGATTCTGGTCGTTGGTGAAGGAGTGGACCGTCTCCACATGGCCGCGCAGCACACCGAACTCGTCGTCCATCGCCTTCAGCGGCGGCACGATGGCGTTGGTGGTGCAGGACGCGCAGGACAGGATGCGCTCGTCCGGCTTGACCGTGTCGTGGTTGACGCCGTGCACGAGGTTCGGCACGTCGCCCTTGCCGGGCGCGGTCAGGACGACCTTGTCGATGCCGGGCCGCAGATGCTTGGACAGCCCCTCGCGGTCACGCCAGTTGCCGGTGTTGTCGATGAGGATGGCGTCCCGGATGCCGTACTCGGTGTAGTCCACGGCCGAGGGATCGTCCGCGTAGATGACCTGGATCGTGTTGCCGTTCGCCACGATCGTGCCCGCGTCCTCGTCCACCGTGATGGTGCCCTGGAACTGGCCGTGGATGGAGTCGCGGCGCAGCAGTGAGGCGCGCTTGACCAGGTCGCCGCCCGCCCGGGCACCGCCGCCGCGCACCACGACCGCGCGCAGCCGCAGGCCGTTGCCCGACCCGGCCTTCTCGATCAGCAGCCGGGCGACGAGCCGGCCGATGCGGCCGAAGCCGTAGAGCACCACGTCACGCGGCTCACGGCGGTCGATCTTGTTCGCCCCGGTCGCCCCGGCGACCGCCTCGGCGGTGAACTCCGCCACGCTCAGCCCCCGGTCGTCCGCCTGGTGCAGCGCGGCGAGCATCCCGAGGTCGATCTGGGACGGCCCGAGGTCGAGGCCGGCCAGTGCCTGGAGGAACGGCATGGTCTCGGTGACCGACAGCTCCGCGCCCGCGATCTGCCGGGCGAAACGGTGCGTCTTGAGGATGCTGACCACCGACTTGTTCACCAGGGAGCGGCTGTGCAGCAGGACGGTCACGTCCCGCTCGCGGTGCAGCTTCCCGATGATCGGGATCATCGACTCCGCGATCTCCTCGCGGTTCTTCCAGTTCGTGAACGAGTCGTCGTTGACAGTCACAGATCTATCTTTCGAGCTAGGCGGCGCTCATATGGTGAACACACCCTACTTCGAGCTGTTCACAGCCCCGCCGGGGGGTGGTCCCCGAACGCGGAGGCCCGCTCCCCGAACGCGCGGGCCCGCTCCCCGTTCCTGAATCAGGGTGGAACAGCGGGCGACACCCGGCCCGCGCATTGCACTGCCCCAGCCCCGTGACCATGGTCGGTTCGTGATCACGTCCTCCGTGCCCCGGCCCGAGCCGGTCGCCCCCCTCCGTCCCCCGCGCGCCCGCCCCCTGCGCGCCCGCGCGCTGCCCGGAGCCGTCCGCGCCCGGATGCCGGACGGTGCCCCCACCGCCCTCGCGCTGTTCGCCGGCGTCCGGCTGGCCGGGATCGCGGCCGTGATCGTCGCGAACCTCCTCACCGGCCGCCCCCCGGTCCGCAACCTCGCCCACGCCTGGGACGCCCGCTGGTATCTGCACATCGCCGAGCACGGCTACGGCAGCCTCATCTGGATCACCCCGACCGGCGGCGTCCAGACCGACTGGGCCTTCTTCCCGCTCTACCCCGCGCTGATCAGGGCCCTGACCCAGGTCCTCCCGCTCGCCCCCGGCGCCGCCGCCCTGCTGCTCTCCTGGACCGCCGCACTCGTCGCGGCCTACGGCGTCTACCTCGCCGGCCACCTCCTGTACGGCCGCGCCGTCGCCACCGCGCTGGTCGGACTGTGGGCCGTCCTGCCGCACGCCGTCGAACTGACCGTCGCCTACACCGAGTCCCTCTTCGCCGCGCTCGCCGCCTTCTCCCTGTACTGCGTGCTGCGCCGCCGCTGGCTGTGGGCGGGCGCGCTCGCCCTGCTCGCCGGGCTCGCCCGGCCCACCGGCTTCGCCGTCGCGGTCGCCGTCTGCGCCGCCGCCGCCCACGAGGTCTGGCGCCGGCACGGCCGGGTACCGCCCGCGCTCTGGACCGGCGCCCTGATCTCCCCGCTCGGCTGGCTCGGCTACGTCCTCTGGGTCGGCCTGCGCACCGGCGACGTGCCCGGCGGCTACTTCACCGTGCAGAGCGCCTGGGGCTCCCGCTTCGACCTCGGCGCGGGCGCCGTCCGCTTCCTCGGCGCCCTCTTCGCCCACGGCGGGAAGTTCGTCTACCCGGTGGCCCTGCTCGTCGTCGTGATCTCGCTCGTCCTGTTCGGGCTGCTCTGCCTGGACCGCGCCCCGCTGGTCCTCGTGGTCTTCAGCGGCGTCCTCGTCCTGCTCGTGCTCTTCGGCTCCGGCTCCTTCTCCTCCAAGCCGCGCTTCCTGCTGCCGGCCTTCCCGCTGCTCATCCCGCCCGCCCGCGCCCTGGCCCGCGCCTGGAGCCCCCGCCGCGCCCAGGTCCTGCTGATCGGCGGCGCCCTGACCGCCGTCTCCCTGGTCTACGGCGCCTACGTCATGCTCGCCCACGCCCCGCTGTGACCCGTACGGCCGCAACGGCTGTGCGAGCGCCGCGATCGGGGGTAGGAGGGCAGGCCCGAGGAAAGGAACGCCATGACCACGTACGTCATCACCGTGCCCGGTACCTTCACCGACGGGATCGAGACCGACGCCCGCGCGCTGCTCGGCCGGGCCGTGCGCCCCGCCGACCCGCACACCACCACCATGGGCAGCGACGAGGACCTCGACGCCCTCACCGTCAACGAGGACGACACCTTCACCCTGCGCCTGACCGTCGAGGCGGACACCGGCCCGCACGCCGAACAGGAGGCCCGGCGCCTGGCCGGCGCGGCCCTGCGCACCGCCGGACTCGACGAGCACACCGCGCCGCTCGGCCCCGCCGTGATCACGGGCATCGATTCGCAGGTGAGCTGACCGGTCGTACCGGGTATTCACCCCACGAGACGACAAGACGCCAGGAAACCGTCGAGAAGTTTCCCCGGGTGTCTCCGCCCAGCCGGAAGTGACCGATGTTCCGCAAGCGCTCCACGGACGACGGCGACGAACTGCTGGCCCGGCTCGGCTCGCTCACCGCGCAGGCGCGGGAGCGCGCGGAGCTGCAGCGCACCCAGGTCGAGCTGGCCATCGCCCTGCAACGCGGCATGCTGCCCCGCGACCTGCCCCGCCTGCCCGGACTGCATCTGGCGGTGCGCTACGCCCCCGCCTATCAGGGCCTCAACGTCGGCGGCGACTGGTACGACGCCTTCTCCATGCCCGACGGCCGGATCGGCCTGTCCATCGGCGACGTACAGGGCCACAACATCGAGGCCGCCGCCTTCATGGGCCAGGTCAGGGCGGCCCTGCGCGCGCTCGCCTCGGTCACCAGCGAACCCGGCGAACTCCTCGCCCGCACCAACGACCTGCTGCTCACCCTCGGCAGCGACCTCTTCGCCACCTGCACCTTCCTGCGCCTGGACCCCGCGACCGGCGTCCTGGAGAGCGCGCGGGCCGGACACATCCCCTTCGTCTGGGCCACGGCGGACGGCAAGTCCGGCGTCGTCCACGACCTCGGCGGACCGCCGCTCGGCATCGACAGCGGCATGGAGTACCGCGTCACCCGCCACCGGCTGACCACCGGGGGAGTGTTCGTCCTGCTCACCGACGGTGTGGTGGAGGGCCCCTCGCTCAGCATCGACGAGGGGCTCGACCAGGTCGTACGGCTCGCGGGCATCGCCGCCGTCGCGGGCCTGGAGGTGCACGCGCTCGCGGCCGCCGTGATCAAGGGCGCGGAGAACATCGGACACGAGGACGACGCCGCCGTCCTGGTCGTCGGCCACGACGGGCCGGACAGCGCCGCGTAGGACGGCATTTGCGAAGAGACGGGCCCATACGGCCCCGCCGTTTCAGCCATAGGGCCGGTCGGCACGGCTCTCGCGTGGCCGAGGGCACGGCGCCGGTGTGAGAGTGCTGATGTGGTGGCATTCCTGGACGCGCGCCGGGCGGCCGGCCCGGCCCTCCAGATGCTGGCCGTCGCCGCCTGCTACTTCGCGGCGGGCTGGCTCGGACTCATGCGCCGCCTCGTCGTGGACGGCGTCGTCGTCACCCCCATCTGGCCGCCGACCGGCGTCGCCGTGGCCGCGCTCCTCATCCTCGGACTGCGCTGCTGGCCCGGGATCACCCTCGGGGCGTTCCTGATCGTCGCCTACCTCGGCACCCCCGCGCCCTACGCGCTCGGCTACCTGCTCGGCAACACCGCCGCCCCCCTCTGCGCGGCCGTGCTGCTGCGCCGTACCGGATTCCGTACCGACCTGAGCCGGCTGCGCGACGGTATCGCCCTGGTGTTCCTCGGCGCGCTGGGCGCCATGCTGATCAGCGCCACCACCGGCGTCGGCCTGCTCGTGGCCACCGACGCGCTGCCCCCGCACTCGTTCCTGGCCGTCTGGCTCGCCTGGTGGGTGGGCGACGCGATGGGCGTCCTGCTCGTCACCCCCCTGCTGCTCCTGCTCCGTCACGCGCGCAGGCCCCCGACCACGCGCTGGAAGGAGGCCGTGGCCCTCGCGGTGGCGGCCTGCTGCGTGGTGCCCCTGGCCGTCTACAGCCCGTTCAGTCTGCTGTTCCTCGTCTACCCCGTCATCATCTGGGGCGCCCTGCGCTTCGAACTCGCGGGCAGCCTGGGCTGCGCGCTGCTCACCTCGGTCCTGGCCGCCGGCGCCGCGACGAACGGCACGGGGGGATTCAAGGACCTGAGCCGCGTCGAGGTCATGGCCAAGCTCCAGGGCTTCAACGGCACCATGGCGCTGACCGCGCTCCTGCTGTCCGCCGTGATCACCGAACAGCGCCACACCCGGCGCTCCGTCGAGAACGCGTGCCAGGAACTGGTGGAGGTGCTGGAACACCTCACCACCGGCGACGGCCCGCCGCCGAGACCCGCTCCCTACACCCCGCCCGCCCCGGACCGGCCCACACCGCCAGGACGGGGGCCCTGACCGGGCTCCACACGCACAAGTGTCTGGGGGAGCTTTCAGTGCTTGGGCGGCGCCGTGAGCGGAAGCGTCGCGGTCACCTGCTTGCCCCCGCGATGCGGCGTCACCTCCAGCGCCGCGCACAGCAGCGTCACCAGGCGCAGCCCGTGCCCGCCGATCCGCCCGGGGTCGGGCGGCTGGGGCCGGGGCGGGTCGGGGGAGCCGTCCCGGACACCGATGCGCAGCGTGCCCCCGTCCGGGGACAGTTCGAGCAGCAGCGCGAACGGTCCCGCCGCGTGCTTGAACGCGTTGGTCACCAGTTCGCTGACCACCAGCTGGGCGTCCTGCACCACCCGGCGGGCCGGTACCGGCCGCACCCGGGCCAGCAGGGTGCCGACCGCCTCGCGCGCCTCGGAGAGCGAGGGCACACCGGCGTCCCACTCCCGCCTGACGCGAGGCGGCGCCGCCGCGCTCGTCCGCGCGGGAAACCGTGTCCCCGTCGTCGTCTGCGTCCTGAAGGGGAGGTCCATGGGTCGTCGCCCTTCTCCTCAGGGGCCGCCCCGATCCCTTCCTCGCGATCACGGAGGGCCGTGCCGTCCCTGTTGCGGTTACCCGCTGCGCCGCCGGACAAGAGCATCCGGCCACCAATCGCCCGATCGCACATCCGTCCCAGGTCAGCGCCGGTACGCGCGGCGGCGACGAGGGTCCGGAACCGGACACACGGGCGGGCCCGGAGCCCCGTGAGGGGACCCCGGACCCGCCCGGCACCGGTGCGGAGTGACGCCGGTTCAGTGTTTGAAGGTGTCCTTCGCCTTCTCCTTGGCTTCGCGGGCATCCCCGCGCGCACCTTCCATACGGCCCTCGGCTTCCATCTTCTCGTTGCCGACGGCGCGGCCCATCGTCTCCTTGAGCTTGCCCTTGGCCTGTTCGGCCTTGGCCTTGGCCTTCTGGTCGCCAGCCATGGGGTTCACATCCCAACGTCTCTCGGGTCCGCTGTCCCCCTCCGCCTGTCCGCTGTGCCCGGGTCCAAACCCGTACGGCACTCACGTCCCGGCGGCATCATCACGCGGAGTCCGTTTTGGTCCCCCGGCGTTGCCGACGGCGCCGGACCACATGGCGTACGACCAGGCCGGCGACCACCACGGCCACACCGATCAGCACATAGCGCTGGTAGCGGACGATCTCGTCGTACACCGTCGTGATGTGGTTGCCCGCCACATAGGCCACCGTGCACCACAGGCCGACCCACAGGGCCGCGCCGAGCGCGTTGAAGGCGAGGAAGCGGGGCCAGGGCATGCCGGTGGTGCCCGCGATCACCCCGTTGGCCTGGCGCAGCCCCTCGACGAACCGGGCCACGGTGACGATCTTGCCGCCGTGCCGCTGGAAGAAGTCCTCGGCGGCCCGGAAGCGCTTGGGTGTCAGGAAGACGTACTTGCCCCAGCGCTCCACGAAGGCCCGGCCGCCGGTACGGCCGATCAGGTAACCGAGGTTGTCGCCGAGCACGGCCGCGGCGAACGCGATGCACCCCACGGCCACGATGTTCAGCTCGCCGGCGCCCGCGTAGACGCCCGCCGCCAGCAGAATCGTCTCGCCGGGCGCGGGCACCCCGAAGTCCTCCAGGAAGACGACGGCCCCCACCGCCCAGTAGCCGTAGTGGCCGAGCAGTGGGGCCAGATCGGCCAGCGGGCCGGGCAACGGAGGCGCCATGCCCCAACGGTACGCCGTACCGGCCCGCTCGCCCGCGCTGACCTGCGGGAAGACCGCTCAGAGGGGCTTCCCGCAGGTCACGTCGGGCCGCTAGGTCCTGTCGTCACATTCCCGTCGTCGCCCGCGAGGCAGACGGGAATTTTTAGGCTGGGGCGAGGGGCGGGCGCCCGGGGGGGCCCCGGGGGCCCCGGGCGGGG
>NZ_JBEXEQ010000016.1:0-177156 GCF_040703155.1 Streptomyces sp. NPDC005435 | reverse complement strand
CTTGAGCAGATAGCCCACGCCCCGGCTGGACGCGGCCAGCAGTTCGGTGGCGTACCGCTCCTCCACGTACTGCGAGAGGACCAGCACCCCCTACGGGAACGGATGCGGCACCTGCCGCAGCTCCTCCTCCCGCAGCGGAGCCGCCGTCATCCCCGCCCGGTGCGGAGCCGTGCGCAGCCGGGGCATGTGCGGTGCCCGCTGCCGCAGCCAGCCGAAGTCGATCGGCAGCAGCCCGGGAGCGAGCGTCGCCACCGTGCGCAGCCCCATCCGCCGCTGCTCGGGAGTCGTCTGGTCGACGGCGACGACATCGCACCCCGCCCCGGCCAGCAGATCCCGCAACAGCAGCAGATCGTCCCGGAGATCACCGGTACGCGGGCGCGACTCCTCCCACTCGGCGAACAGTTCAGCCGGTGCCGCCGTGCGCGGCGGGTCCAGATAGCCCCGCGCGTGCTCCCGCATCGCGGGCAGCCCGAACAGCGCCGCGTGGTCGGGCAGCCGTTGTACCAGGTCGAAGTCCTCCACCATGGCGGCGAGTTCGGCGGGCCGCTCGGCCACCTGGCCCGGCAGATGCGGGATGTACGTCAGGATCTCGGACACCGCCGACTCCACGGCCGTCTCCGGGTCGAAGGACGCCCCCGCCGCGAAGGCGAGGGTGCCCGGCCCGTCGTCGCGCCGTACCGCGAGGCCGGTCACGACGGGCACCGGGAGGTCCACCCGGTTGTCGAAGACATGCACGTCGTAGCCCTGGAGCGCGGCCCGCGCGACCATCGACCGCACCCGGGGCCCGGCCACCGCCGACAGGTCGATCTCGGGCAGCGGAAGGTTCCCGTACCAGCCGAGCAGGAAGGCGTCCCGCTCGACCAGTTCGAGCAGCCCGAAGAAGACCGCCTCCTCCCAAGTGCCGCCCGTCGCACAGCCGTTGGAGCACTCGAAGACGAAGTTGTCCGCCCGGTTGCCCTCGCTGTAGTACACCAGCCGGGCCGGGACCAGGACTTCGCGCCCGTCGCGCAACGACCAGCCGCTCACCCACGGGATGGGCCGGGCCGGGTCGAAGGGCTCGACCATCGGGTCCTCGGCGTAGGTACGGGCGTCGTAGAGCCCGCACGCGCGCGGGTCCAGGGCGCGGTCGCCCAGCTCCTCGAGGGAGGCGGTGACGACCGGCGCCCGATGACGCCGGTGCGTGCCCGCGTACCGCTCCAGGCCCTCCAGGAACGCCAACTCCCTGCTGCTCGCGAAGGAGTTGGACTGACCGCTCCAGGTGACGTCGGTGAGACCGGCGTACCCGCGCATGAAGACGCTGCCCGCGACCGGCGCCGTCGTCGGCGAGGTCACGTCGATCCAGGTGCCGCCGCCGAGCACCCCGCACACCGGGTTGGCGAGCCCCTTCACCGGGAGCGGATAGTCGGCCGCGCGGCGCAGCCGGTATGTGCCGGGGTCCGGCTTGGGCAGCGGGGAGGGCGCCGACAGCGTGGCCTCGGCCGCCGCGCGCGCCGTGTCCTCCTCGGTGAAGGGCCGGCAGTGCGGGCACATCGGCTCGGGCACCAGCGGGAAGGTGCGCACCCGCAGGGTCTCCAGGTCGAGCTCGGTGACCTGCGGCAGGGCGGCGTCCGCGCCCCGCGCCGTATGCCGGGCCGCGCCCGAGGCGATCAGCCGGTGCAGCGACCACACGGCGTCCACCGTGTGGTCGGGCAGCATGGGCCACTGCCCGGCCGCCGTCGTCTCGATCCCGGTCTCCAGCGCGTCCCGCTCGGTGCGGGTACGCAGCCGCTGGCGGCGCATCGCCAGACACGTGCCGCACGCGGCCGGGGTGTCCGGCGCCCCGCCCCACGGGCCCAACAGCACGGCCTGCGCGGTGAGATGGATGTCCGCCGGGTTCGGCGGCAGCTCGGCGCGGACGCTCTCGCCGAGCACGTTGGTGTCGCCGATCCGGGACACGGCGGGCGCGGGCAGCCCGGCCGCGCCGGCCCGCGCCGCGAGCCGGGCCTCCAGATCGGCCCGCGCGGCCTCCAGCGGCGCGGGTGCGAGGGCGGTCGTCATGTCCGGTTGCTCCAGCGGAAGATCCGGGTCGCGATGAGCCCGAAGACCGCGGCGAACACGACGAGTCCGAGGCAGTCGAGGCCGATGTCCCCGAGGTCGCCCCGGCCGCCCATCGCGTCGGTGAGACCGTCGTTGAGGTAGTGCAGCGGCAGCACCTTGGCGACCGTGCGCAGCCAGCTCGGCATCAGGTCGTCGGGGAAGAACGAGCCGGACAGGAACGCCATCGGCACCATCACCAGGTTGGCGATGGCCGCGACCGCCTCCGGGGTGTTCGCCAGGCTGCCGACGACCAGACCCATCGCCAGGAACGCGGTCACCCCGAGCACGAGCAGCGGAAACGCCGCCCACCAGGGGCCGTTCAGCTCAAGACCGAAGAACGGCAGCAGCGCGACGGCGGTGAACAGCAGCGTCTGCGTGAGCGCGACGGCCAGCGCCACCGTCCAGCGGGACGCGATCAGCGTGCGCAGCGGGGTCGGGGTGCGCCAGATCAGCCGGAGCAGGTCGTCACGGCGCTGCTGCATGAGGGAGAAGCCGACCGAGAACACGGCCGCGTTGCCCACGCCCCAGGACAGCACGCCCGGCGCGATGTAGTTGATGGACGCGAGCCCGCCGTCGACGTGCTGGCCCTGGAAGATCAGCCCGAACAGCACCAGGAAGGCCAGCGGGAAGGCGAAGGTGAAGAAGAGGGTCGTCTTGTCGCGCACGCTCGCGACATAGGTGGCCCTGGTCAGTGCGGCGTAGGCGCTCAACGGTGGTGCTCCGATCCGGTGCCGGTCAGCGAGAGGTAGGCGTCTTCGAGGGTGGGGGTGCGCACGGTGACCGAGTCGATGTCGACCAGGTCGCCCAGCGCGGGCAGCACCCGGTTGGGCACGGTGGTCTCCAGGACCAGGTCGTCGCCCTCCACGGCGGCCCGGTCCACCCCGTCCAGGGCGAGCGCGGCCTCGGGCGTCACCTGCCCGGCGGGCAGCAGCAGACGGGTCGGCGCGTGCAGGGCGCGGATCAGATTGCGCGGGGAGTCCAGCGCGACGAGCCGTCCGCCGGCGATGATCGCCACCCGGTCGCAGAGCGCCTCGGCCTCGTCCAGGTAGTGCGTGGTGCAGATGATCGTGCGCCCCTCCGAGCGCAACGACTTGAGCAGCTCCCACAGTTCGCGCCGCGCCTCCGGGTCGAGCGCGGCCGTCGGCTCGTCCAGGAAGATCAGTTCCGGCTCGTGCAGCAGCGCCGTCGCGACCGCGAGCCGCTGGCGCTGACCGCCGGAGAGGTGGTCGATCCGGGCGTTCTCCTTCTCGGTGAGCCCCACCCGCTCCAGCGCCGTCGTCGCGACCTCCGGGCCCATGCCGTAGAGCGCGGCGACCGTGCGCAGGTGTTCCCCGGCGGTGAGCCGGGCGAAGAACGCCGAGGACTGGGTCTGTACACCGATCCGTGCGAGGAGTGCGGTGTCGCGCGGCCACGGGCTCTGCCCGAAGACGCGCACGGTGCCCGAGTCGGCCTCGCGCATCCCCTCGACGATCTCCACCAGGGTGGTCTTGCCCGCGCCGTTGGGGCCGAGGACGCCGAAGAACTCGCCGTGCCGCACGGCGAGCGAGACGCCGTCGAGCGCGGTCAGATCGCCGTACCGCTTGGTCACGCCCTCCAGGGCGACGACCGTCTCCGTCTCGGCGGGGGGTTCCGGGTGTCCGGCGTCGGGCCGGGGATCGGTCTCGGTCTCGGTCTTGCTGTCGGGTGTGCTCATCTCGCCTTTCCTTGCTGTGTCCGGAGCGGCCGGGACGACCGCCGGGGCGGCACCTCCCGGCGGACTGTGGGGGTGGGGCAGGGGGGACGGCCCCGGGGGACGGTCGGTCTGGTGCGCGGCCTGCTTGGCGGGGGCCGCTTCCGGCGCCGCTTCCGCCGTCGCGCGCCGCTCCCGCAGCGAGCGCCCGAGCCCGCCCAGCGCCCACAGCAGCAGCACGGCCGCGAGGAGGAGGGGCGGCAGGGACCAGGCGAGCACCGCGTAGCGGTCCGGGAACATCGACCGCAGCGCGAGCCCGCACAGCGCGAGCAGCGCCGCGCTCTGTACGGCGGTCAGCAGCGCGAAGCCGCCGTAGAGCAGCCGCAGTTGTACCGGGTACGCGGTGACGCCCGGCCCCCGCCGGAAGACGCGCCGTACCGCGAGTGCGAGGAACGTCCGGCTGCCGCCCGCGAGTTCGACGACACCGAGGGCGTGGGCGAGCGCCTTGTAGCCGTCGAGCGGCGGCAGCGGGAGGAGGTTGGCGAGGCCCAGCACCGTGCCGAGCAGCAGCAGCGCGCCGAGCGCGGAGCGGCCGTCCGCGCCGGCCGGGAGGAGCGCCCATATTGCGTAGAACGGCACCAGGAAGAGGAGGTTGGCGAACGCCCCGGCGCAGGCGGTGGCCACCTTGCGGGCCCGGCTGCCGAGGAACTGCACGTCCTCCACCTCGCAGTAGAGGTAGGTCGCGAAGCAGAACCAGCGCAGCCCGATCTCGGTGACCCTCCCGCCCCAGGCGCGCGCGAACAGCCCGTGCGCCAGCTCGTGCAGGGCAAGACCGCACCACAGCACACACCCGACCGCGAACAGCAGCACCGGCTGCCGCGCGGTCTCCTCCGTCTGCCGCCACAGCGTGCCCGCCTGGACGACGACGGCGACGAGGACGCCCACCGCCAGCGCGGTGAGCACGGAGAGGACGGCGGGGCGGCGGGCCCACGCGGTCGCCCCGTGCAGCCGGTCCATCAGCGCGGGCGCGTCCGCGACCATCCGGGTGCGCCCGGCGAGAATCCCGTTCGGCGGATGCTCGGGACCGGGCGGCGGGCCGGCGGCCGGCGCGGGGGAGTTCTCCAGCAGCCCCCGGCCGTGCAGCAGCCGCAGCAACTGCCCCCACTGCGCCTCGCCCAGCCGCGCCCCGAACTCCCCGGCGTACTCCTGCCCGATCTCGGCCAGCGTGCGGCTGCCGTCCAGGCGGCTGATCAGGAAGTGCTCCTTGGGGCCGATCTCCAGGCGGCGCCCGGAGCGCGGGTCCTTCAGCAGATGGACGCGGGCCGCCCCTCGCACGAGGGCGGGCCCCTGAACGAGGTCGGGCCGCACCCGGGGTCTCGCGGCGAGGAAGGTCTCGGTGGTCACGCCCCGCCCTCCGGCTCCGGACACGCGCCGCCGTCGCCCGCCGCGCCCGCGTCGTCCCGCGCCCCGTCGCGCAGGGCGCGCGCGAGGACGTACGACAGGAACGCCTCGTCCCGCACCGTCATGCTCAGCCGGTTGTTGGTCATGTGCATGTACGGCGAGAGCAGCATCGGCAGCGCCTGCGCGGGCCCCTCGGGGACGATGTCCCGGGTGCCGTCGTACGACCGGAAGACCAGCGCGCCCTGCTCCGCCAACTCCGCTGCTCGGTCCCGGAGTTCGGCGCAGTGCTCGGCCCAGCCGCGCAGGAACGCGGGGAGCTTCGCCGGCTCGCCCTCGGCTACGGCTTCTCGAATCTGCCGGAACCGTCCCGGCAGGCTCGTGCCCATCGCGGTGTACGCGCGGTCGTAGCCGTCGTCGGCGGTGTAGTTGGTGGTGCTGAACGCCCGGTTCCAGAAGGTGTGGTAGCGGTCCAGGAAGTCCAGCAGGGCCTTGTCGTCCCGCAGGAACGTGCCGGACATCACCATCATCAGCTGGGCGGAGAGTCCCAACAGCACGGTGCGCACATGGAGGTTCATCGTGCGCGCGGCCTCGATCACCAGGTCGCTGGAGCGCTGGAAGTGCCACTCGGCCAGCTCGATCCCGGCCGGGCCGCCGTACTTGCCGTACTCCGGCTCGTAAGGCCGGTCCTCGAAGCTGTTGTTGGGCCGCAGCAGCATCTTGCCGTCCGGCCCCAGATATTCCGAGCGCTCCTCGTCGCCGAACTCCAGCGTGAACAGCGTCTCGTAGAGGTCCGCGAAGAAGCCGTCCTTCACCTCGTACAGCGCGGGCCGCTCCCGCAGGAACGCGGCCAGCGCGGTGTGCGCGCGCTCCCGTACGGTCTCGGCGTCGGCCGCCCGGGCCGGCTTGAGGCGCAGCCGCAGATGCGGGCCCTCCAGCCAGTAGTTGATGAAGAAGTACCCGGCGAGCAGGCCCTCTTCGGTGAGCGCGTCGACCAGCGGGCGGACGCACTGCAGGAGCAGCGGGCGGGGGCTGGCCGCGTAGAAGACGTGCACGGCCAGCCACTCGCCGGGGGCGTCGGCTCCGGCGGCCGGTCCGGCTGCGGCGGAGGGTCCGGGCGCGGCGGAGGGTTCGGTGGCGGAGTCGGTGGAAACGGTCATCGGGGTCCGTCCTCTTCGGGCCGTCCGGCCGGGCCGGGGAGCAGTTCTACGGCGAGTTCGGCGACGTGCCGGCCGCGCGGGGAGGTGACGTGCAGCTCGTCCTCGCCGGGGAGCATCTCCTCGAACACCGTCCGGGCGCGTTTCCCGGCGAGGAGCCCTTCGAGGGCGGTGAGCGAGAGGGGGCTCTCGAAGTCGACGTACTGCGGCTTGGAGCCGCCGAACCAGGCCGGGGCGCCCCCGGCACCGGACTCCTCGTGGACGGTCGCGAACACCCGCACGGGCAGGCCGTGTTGCTCGCGCCAGCGGTGCCAGTTCAGATACCACTCGCCGTCCGTCGTGCCCGGCGCCCGCAGCGGGAGCGAGCCGTCCGCCGCCGTCCAGGAGCGCCGCTGGAGGACCAGCGCGTGATGGCGTACGCGCGGCCTGCGGGTCACCCCCGCCTCGGCCGGCCCCTGCGGCACCCCGCGCCACACGTCCGGCACCGCGCGGGAGGTGGGGGAGAACAGGAGCAGGGTGCGCGGGATCTCGGGCAGCACCATCGGGACCAGATAGCCGAGGTAGACCGGGACGACCTCGCGGTCCAGGCGGCGTGAGCGCAGCAGCAGCCGGTCGGTGGTCTCGTCGTGCACGGCGTAGAGGTCGTCCAGGTGGAGGCGGGCCTCCTCGGGGGCGGTGCTGTGCTCGCCGGGGCAGACGATCTCGTGGCCGGTGAGCCGCCCGTGCAGATTCAGGTTGGTGGTGGCGGCACCGGCGGTGACCTCGGCGAGCACGGCGCCCGGCGGCAGGGTCGCGGCCAACTCCTCGCGCAGGGCGTCGGTCAGGGCGGGTGAGCCCTCGCCGTCGAAGCAGTGCGTGAAGCGGGTGAAGGGGAAACTCAGGCCGCCGTAGGAGTTGTTGAGCACGGCGAGGGGATCGCCGTCGCGGCGGGCGAGCTGGAGGAAGTGGCTCTGCGGGGCGAACGCGGGCGCGGCGGAGCCGAGGTGGGTGGCCGCCTCGTCCACGGTGGCGTCGTCGAGTACGAACTCCTCCGCGTCTTGCGGAAGTTCCGCCCAGCTCGCGCGCACCCGGGCGGTGAGTGCCGCGCGGGCCCGGTCGACGGCCGTGATCTCGGGCATCCCGAGCCAGTTCTCCTCGGGCGCGTGGCTGCCGTCGGGAAGGTAGCCGTCCTTGGCCGAGGTGAACTGGAGATACTGGCGGAAGATGTCCTCGTGGAAGTCGTGGACCAGGCGCAGCAGGTCGTCGCAGCGGCCGCCGCGTCCGTATCGGGCCAGGAAGAAGCCCTTGAGGGTGAGCCGTTGGGGGAGCGCCACGTCGAAGGCGGGCAGTACGCGCCCGATCGAGCGCAGCGGCCCGTCCGCCAGCGCGGTCCACTCGGCGAGGCCGGCCGTGGTGGTTCCGGCGGAGACGTCCTCGTAGAGCAGGGTCTGTGGGAGCACGGGTCGTTCTGCTCCCAACTCGGTTTGCAGGGACAGTAGTTCGGTGCGCAGGCCGGAGAGTATCGCGCGCCGGGCGGGCACGTCCGCCGACGGATAGCCGGCGATGGCCGCGGCCGGGCCGTCCAGCCGGGCGGCGAGCGCGTCGGCCCATGGCAGCCCGAGTCCGCGCAGCGCCTCCTGGAACGCGGCCAGCGGGTCGGGGCTGTGCACGCTGGTCTCCAGCGCGGGCAGCCGCAGCATCCCGAGGTCGCGCAGCGCGGCGAGGTAGTGCTCGGCCTCCTCGGCCCCGGCACCGGTGGTCTCCGCCAGCCAGCGGGCCAACTCCCCGTGGGTCAGAGGGGTTTCCGCGTCGCGCAGCAGGTCCAGCATCCCGTCCAGGGCGCCCTGGCGGCGCAGGAAGAACAGTCGGTCCTGCGCGGCGTCGAAGCTGACCGGCGCACTGTCGTCGCCCGCCGTCACGGCCCGGCGGACATAGCGCACCCGGTCGTCGTCCAGCTTCCAGCCGGAGGCGAGCGCGACCGGCAGTCCGGCCCGGCGCTCCGGGTCGGCGGTGATCAGCTCCGCGAGCCGGGCGAGGACGACCACGTTGAGCCGGGGGTGACTCGTCCAGGCGTCCCCCACGACGGTCTCGGCGGCCTCTGACGAGAAACGCCCGAGCGCCACACCGGTCAGCGTGCTGAACGGGCTGGTCTTGCAGGCCGTCCGGTAGAGGTACGACAGCAGCGAGCGCTCCATCTTGCGGGCCCGCTTGCCCGGCACCGGCGCCGGATCGGCGGCGAACGCGTCGAGCCGCTCCTCCAGCGTGGGCGAGGCCAGCAGCAGGCCCCGGCGCAGCCGGTCGTCCAGCGCGAGCCCGCGCAGTGCCGCACGGGTGCGGGCCAGCCCGTCCGCGACGATCTTCTCGCCCTCGGCCCGCAGCTCCTCGAACCGGACGCGGGCCTCCAGCCAGGCGGCGAGGTCCGCCCCGGTCGTCCCGTCAAGACCCTCGGCCAGGGCGCGGGCCGCGTCCAGATCGCCCGGGAGGCGGTTGTTGAAGACCTGCCGCCGCAGCGCGAGCAGGCGGCGGCGCAGCGCGGCGTCCTCGGCCGCGCCGACGGCGGCGGACAGCGGATCGCTCAGCCGGGCGCCGAGGTCACGCAGCCGTGCCTCCTCGGCGGCCGTCCGGGCGGCCCAGCCGGCCACCTCGGGCGCGCGCAGCGCCTCCACGGTGGTCACGGGCAGACCGGCCACGCGCAGCATGAACCGGCGGTGCAGGCGCGCGGATCCGGCGGTGCCGGGGGTGTCCTGCGCGGTGGTGGCGGTCGGGCTCATACCGGGCCCCTTTCGTCTGTCGGCCGCTCGTCCGTCGACCGCTCGTCTCTGGGCCGCCCGAAGTGCCGGAGCACCGGGGAGGCGTACGGGGCGCGGGTCACGGGGCGACGATGTCGTAGCGGTAGTCGGCGGGACGGCGGCCCTCGTCGCCGATCATCATGATGAGCAGCGGGATCTCGCCCCGGCCCGCGCCGCCGAACTCCTCCGCGTACGACACGCAGTCGAAGCCGAGCGCGACCCCGCAGCCCGTTCCGGCGGCGGACGCGGCGGTGTACACGGCCTGGGCGGTCGCGCCCACGGCGGCGTTGACCAGCCGGTATCCCCGGTCGCCCACCGCGTCCATGACGGCGTGCGTGCGCGCGACCGGGACCAGCACGGCGGCGGCCTGCTCCAGGTTGTAGTTGGCCAGGAAGTAGTTCTCCTGGAGGAAGGCCCCGAAGGACCCCGCCCGCATCAGCACCAGCTCGCCGGTGTCCCGGTCGTACTCGTACAGCCCCGGCGGCACGTCGCGCACATGGTTCACGAAGACGTGCAGCCGGGTGAGCGGCGGCGCGCCGGGCGTCTCCACGTCCGTGTCCAGGTCGCTCCCGGCGACGGCCGAGGCGAGGACGGCAGAGAGCGTGGCCGGGTCGAGCGGGGTGCCCGTGAACCGGCCGAAGCTGCTGCGCCGTTCACGCAGCGCCCGGCGCACCGGGGCGTCCAGCGGCGCGGGTCCGGGCAGCGCGAGGCGCTCACCGGGTCCGGCGGGAGCGGCGAGGGCCGGTTCCAGGACGCCGGGTGCGGGGCGGTCGGCGGCGCCCTCCAGGGTGGCGGCGTGGATCCGCCGGAGCGTCGGGAAGGTCATCGTCCGCCGCGACTTCTCCGTGGGCACCTGCCGCACCCGCGCCCCGGACACCGGCCCGGCGGGCTCCTCGGGCGCGGCACCGGCCCAGCGCAGCGGCACCACCGCGAACACCCCGTCCTCCTCGGGGTCGAACCCCAACAGGCGCCCGATGCGCGGCTCGTCGAACCAGAACGCGCCGCCCAGGCTCAGCCCGTGCGCGCGGGCCCACATCCGCCAGGTCTGCAGCAGGGCGCCGATGTCCATGGTGATCGCGTGGTAGCAGAAGCTGTTGTACTTGAAGGCGTTCTGCCAGAACGTCACGCCGAGCACCAGGAACTGGTCGGTGTCCGCCGCCTCCGCCAGGCCGCCGAGCGCGTCGCGCACCTCGCCGGAGACATCGCCCGCGAGGAGCCGGGTCAGCCGGTGGTGCGGGGTGTCGTAGTAGTAGACCCCGGGGCTGAGCGGGCCGCTCGCGCCGCTGACCCAGTGCACCCCGATCGGGTAGAGCCCGCCGCCGGAGGCCGTGCCGCGCGACCAGTTGGCGTGCGTGTGGAACGGCAGCGAGCCCAGGTCGGAGTTGGCCTGCACGGCGAGCCTGCGCCCGGTCAGGCCGTAGGAGTCCCGGAGCATCGAGCCGAGCAGCGGCAGCGTGAACGCGCCGGTGCCGGGCTCCCCGAACAGGCCCCGGCCGAGCGTCGCGTCCTCGGCGCAGCCCCCGTCGGGCAGCGGGAAGGACGGCGCGCCCGGGAAGTGCTTCCCCTTGCGCGGCCGGTCGGCCCAGTCGGGCACGAAGTCGGCCGGTTCCATGGGCGTTCTGCCCCGCCGCATCACCGCGGTCGCGTACTCATGGGCGTATCCCACGGTCACTCCCTCTGTCTGCATCGTCTGCGTCGTCTGCATGTCTGCGTCGTCTGTGGGGGCGTCGGCGGCTCGGGCCGGCGCCGGAGGAGGTACGGAAAGGCCGGTCAAGGGAAGGGATGCGGCGCGGGGTTGAGGTCGTCCGGCGTCAAGTCGTCCGCCCGCAGCCCCGCTTCGCACAGCGCCGTCCGCGTACGGGGCATCAGCGCCGCACGCTGACGGCTCCACCCGAAGTCGATCGGGATCAGCCCTGGGACCAGCACCTTGACGGTGTGGAAGCCCAACGGCCGCTGTTCCGGAGCGGTTTGGTCGACCACCACCACGTCGAATCCCTTACCGGTGACGGCCGCGACGCATGCCGTCACGTCCTCGCGCAGATCCGTCGCCGGACGCGGCGCGCCCTCGGCCAGCGAGGCGAGCGGCACCCGCTCCCCGTCGTCCCGGCCGCGCAGCAGGAAGTCGGTGTACCGGCCCATCTCGGGCAGCCCGTACAGCAGCGGATGGTCGTGCAGCACGCGCACCTCGTCGAAGTCGGCCGCCATGCGGCGCAGCCGGATCTCCTCGCGCGCGGTGCGGCGGCGCAGGTTCACCGAGTCGGTGGCGATCTCGCACAGCCCGCCCGCGAGCGCGTCCTCCGGGTCCAGCGAGGCACCCGCACCGAAGCACAGCAGCCCCGGGCCACCGTCCACGCGCTCGGCGACCGCCGTCACCACCGGCACCGGGAAGGTGATCCGGGTGTCGAAGAACCGCGCCCGGTAGCCGTACATCGCCAGCCGGTCCACCATCGCGCGGGTCGCCGTCCTGGTGCTGCTCGCCGGGTCGATCTCGGGCAGCCGTACCCGGCCGAACCAGGCCAGCAGGAACGCGTCCCGCTCGATGGTCTCCAGCAGCCCGTGGTGCACCGCCTCGGCCAGACTCCCGCCGGACGCACAGCCGTTGGAGCTCTCCTGCACGAAGCGCCGGCCGATGCCGCCGGGCGCGTGGTAGTACGCGACCACCTCCGGCACCAGCACCGGCCGTTCGTCGCGCAGCGACCAGCCCCACACCCAGGCGATGGGCCGGTCCGGCGCGAAGCGCGGCGCGCCGGTGCCGAGGTCGTAGAACGAGTCGGCGTACAGGCCCGTCACGCGCGGGTCCACCGCCGTGTCCCCGAGTTCCTCCAACGTGGCCGTGATCACGGTCCGTTTGGCGCGGGCGCGCATTCCCGCGTACCGCTCCAGGCCCTCAAGCAGGCCGACCCGTACGCTCGTTCCGTAGGCGCCGGTGTGGCCGCCCCAGTAGCACTCGCGCAGGTAGGCGCCGGACCGCGTGGTGAACGCGCCCACCGTGGACGACGTGGACGCCGACGCCAGGTCCGGCGCGACCGAGGGCCCGAGCATCCCGGTGAGCGGGTTGACGAACGCCTCCAGCGGCAGGTCGTACGCCTCGATGGGCCGGGTGCGGAAGCCGTCCGGGTCGTGCTTGGGCGAGGGGCCGAGGACGATCCGGGCCCCCTCGGCGGTGTCGTCCGGCCGCCGCGAACACGCCGGGCACTCGCCGTCCGGGACCAGCGGGAACCGCGAGACGTGCAGGGTCTCCAGGTCGAGGAGCCACACCCACGGCCGGTGCGCGGGGCCCGGCCGGCGGGCCGCCGCCGTGACCAGCGCGGCGAGCGCGTCCACCGTGAACGCGGTGCGCCACGGCGGCACCCCGGTCGCCCGGGTCTCCTCGCCCCGCTCCAGCGCGTCCCGCAGGAACCCCGCGCGCACCGCCTGCCAGCGCCGGGCCAGACACCGCGGACAGCCGGCCGCCCCCGGCGGGGTGACCGGACCGACCACGGCGTGATGCCCGTACAGCCCTACGGGTACGACGCCGGGCGTGAACTCCCTCGCCTCCGAAGCCAGTTCGTTCCGCACCCCGAGCTGCGTCACCACGCAGGGCGGAGTCCCCGGGCGTGCGGCGAGGTCGGCGGTGAGCGCGGCGCACACCTCGTCCCACGGCTCGCACGCCACCGGATCGGCCACGGCCGCCGTGGCCTCAGCCTTGGTGCCCTCCGTGCTGTCCGCCGAGGTGTCCGCCGTGGTCTCAGTGGGCACGAGACTCCCCGCCGGTCAGCAGGACCCGGGCCACGTGGATGTCGCCCGCGGCGAGGTCCGGCGCGGCGACCGGCACCGCGAACGCGTCCCGCCCCTTGGCGGCCAGCCCGTCCAGCACAGCGGCCCACGTCGTGCCGGTCTCCCCGAGCGGCACGGCACCGGAGGCCACCAGCGTCGCCGCCTCCAGGTCCGCCCACACCGGGTCGCCGGTGTCCGGGCCGGCCCCGGCGCGGCGCAGCTGCTCCGCGCCGAGCAGGTCGCGCAGCGCCTCCAGCACGGCCTCGCGCGGGCGGAGTCCGCCGCCGAGGGCCCAGTGCGTTTCCCCGCTCTCCGGATCGGTGAACCGGGCCAGGACGACAGGGAGTTGGCCGTCCGAGCCGGTGAGGTCCAGGACCTCCGCCGTGACGCCCAGATTCTCCGCCGAGCGCAGCAGGAAGAGCAGCTCGGGATCGCCGGCGGGCGAGCCGAGGTCCAGCGCACGCACCGGAGTCGCCCGCCGGACCGCGCGGCTGAGGGCGTCGTACGCGAGGGCGGTGCGCAGCGCGCGGGTCAGCGCGGCACGCGGGCTGCCGCCCGCGCCCGTACCGGCCGAGGTGCGCTCGAACAGCCCCCGGTCGTTCCAGCCGCCCAGCGTGCGCGCCGCGCCCGTGGGGACCAGGACCGTCCGGCCGTCCAGCAGCGAGACGGCCTCGCTCCAGGCGGCGACCCGGTCGGCGGGCACGTCCAGGCCGCTGGAGACGGCGAGTTCCGCCGGGGCCACCCGGGTCCACTTGCCCGCAGCCGCCTCCAACGAGGCGGGATCCACTATGTGGGGCGGCACCACGTGCTCCGCATATACCTCGGCCGCCCGGAAGAGCGCCGCGAGACGTGCGCCGGCCACATGGTGCACATCGGCGGCGGACACCTCGCGGACCCGGCCCGGCGCGAGACCGAGCCGTACGGTGCTCAGCTTGAGCGGGGTCTGCTCCCAGTCGTCGTCGGCGTACGCGGTGAAGACCCCGGCCGCCGCGTGGACCAGCACATCGCGCCGCTCCAGCTCGGTGAGCGCGGCCTTGGCGGCGGCCTCGTCGGCAGCGCCGTCGGCGGGAAGGACGGCCGCCTCGTCGTCGGCGTGGGCCTCGCGCAGCAGGTCGCCGGTGACGGCGCCGGCCTCGGGGGCCGCCTCGGGGGCCGCGCAGAACGGGCAGCGCGGGTGCGGCAGCAGCGGCTCGGTCAGCACGTCGAGCGAGTCCAGGTCCTGGACGACGACCTGCCCCCGGGTCTCGGCGGGGAGCGCGCCGGTGACCAGGCGGAACACCTCGAAGGCGAGGAGGTTGCCGAGCATCCCGGCGAGGGGCCCGGCGAGCACCCGGTCCGGGGTGCCGAGCGGCGCGGCGGGTCCGACCGAGGCCCACAGGTCCGCGCTGTCGGCGGCTTCGGCCCCCGCGCCGAGCCGCAGTGCCGCGCAGGACCAGCAGCCGGGCGTACCGGCGGTCATCGCCGGGCCCACCACCGCGCGGTCGCCGAAGGTCCAGGCACCCAGGAGCCGGCGTCCGGCGGGTATGCCCTCGGTGAGCAGCCTGAGGAGCTGCCGGGGCGCGTCGGGGCCGGTCACCAGCACGGTGTCCCAGCCGTCCAGGTCGGCCCAGCCGTAGGTGCCGTCGGCGGACTCCGGCAGGCGGTCCACGCGCGGCGGACAGCCCGCCTCGGTCAACTCGACTGCCTCGGCGTCGAGTTCGGTGGTGCCCTGCACGCCGTGGAGTTCCCGGCTGAGCACGGCGGGAGCGGGCCCGTCGCCGACGGCCACGGCCTCGCAGCCGTTGCGCAGCAGACCGAGCGCCGCCCAGCGGGCCAGGGCGTCGGAGCCGAGCACCGCGACCGGGGTCGAGCGGAAGCGCAGGAAGCGGCCCGCCGCGTCGTCCGCGTAGTGGTCCAGATAGTCGACCTGATGGGCGAAACGCTTGGCCACCTGCGGTGGAAGCGGATCGGGCGCGGGCGCGGGTCCGGCATCCCGGGCGAAACCACGCGCGTAGAGTGCGCGCACGAGTCCGTGGACCATGGCGCGCTGCTTGTCCCCCAGGCCGGTACAGATCTTGTCGACCTGCCGTTCGCCGTTGAGATGGGGCACGATCAGCGAGGCGAAGCGGTAGGCGTTCTGGGTGACCACGTTGAAGCCGCCGTGGGCGTTGTGGAAGAGCACGCCGTCCGGGGTCTGGGTGAAGAGCACGTCCCTGCGGATGCGGGGCCGGGACCGGGCGATCTCCTCGGGGGTGGCGGGAGCCTGGGCCATGCTTGCGGTACCTCCGAAAGACGAGGGGGGACGACGGTCGGCCGGGGCCGACTAGGGCGGGTCCATCGGGTCGTGCGGGTCGTGCCGGTCGGGCGGGTCGTACGGGTCGGGCCGGTCGGGCGGGTCAGGCGGCGCCGGCCCGGGAGCCGGCGCGGCGGCGGGGGCCGTGGCCGGGAGGCTGGTGCCGGCCGCCTGGACGAAGAGCCGCAGCAGGTCGTGGACCCGGTAGCGGCCCGGCGGGTCCTCCTCCAGCAGTCCGGCGTCCACGAGCGCGCGCAGCACCAGGTCGCCGGGCGCCGGGGGAGAGGCCCGGCCGAGACCGGGCGGCGCCTCGCCGGACGCCGAGGGCGGCACCCCGGAGGCGGGCAGCGCGGGCCGCTGACCTGACGGTTCGCCGCGCAGCACGGCCAGCTGGAGACCGCGCAGCGCGGGGCCGGGCTCCACGCCCAGTTCCGTGGTGAGGTGGGCGTGGATACGGCGGTACTCGGCCAGCGCCTCGGCGCGGCGGCCCGAGCGGTACAGCGCCTCGATCAGCAGCGCGGAGAGCCCTTCGTGCCCCGGCTCGGCCCGTACCGCCTCACGTGCCTCGGCGATCATCTCCCGGTGCCGGCCCAGGCGGAGTTCGCCGTCGAAGACCCGCTCCACGGCGAACAGCCGCTCCTCGGCCAGACGCGGCACGTGGTCGCGGTGCAGCTCGTCGGAGTGCACGTTGCCGAGCAGCGGGCCCTTCCACAGCCGCAGCGCGGCCCGGCCCAGCCGCAGCGCCTGCTCGGGGTCCTCGGCGGCGGACGCCCGGCCGAGCAGCCCCCGGAACTGGAGCAGGTCCAGCGTCTCGGCGTCGGCGTGCAGCCGGTAGCCGCCGGGTACGGCCTCGACGGCGCCGTCGGCGACGCCGTACTTGGTGAACAGCCTGCGCAGCCTCAGGACGCAGGTGTGCAGGGCGGAGCGGCCCCCGGCCGGCGGACGGTCGCCCCACACGACGCGCTGGAGCAGTTCGGCGGAGACGACGGCGCCCGGGTGCAGGAGCAGGGCGGCGAGCAGGGACGTGGGCCTGGACGGCTGGAGTACGACCGTCTCGTGGCCGTCGGTGATGGCCAGCAGGCCGAGGACGAGGAAGCGGGGGCGGCCGGGGTGTGCCACGGCGGCCAGTCGCTCGGGGAGGGCGCCGTCGGGCGCGTGGACACCGGTCTTCACCACAGCCTTTCGCATCGCACGGTGAGTGATGCACCAACGGCTTCGCAAGACATGACACTTGTTCACATCCGGGGTGGAGGTTGTGAACAAGTCCCCTGCCGAGACGGGAACTTAGAAGCGAACGGGTCATCCCGTCCAGTGGTTGGCGCGAAACAACTGGTTACATCTGAGGTGGAAGGGCCTTTCCGCGCTTCGGTGTTGGCGAGTGGTCCGTCAGGGCATACCCTCCCGGTGGAGCCACGCGGCGCTCCCCGCAAGGCCGCACAGGGGAGGAACCATGTGGTGGTGGGTACTGGTCCCGGTCGTCTCGATGATCACCGGTCCGGTGGTCCTCTATGTCCTCAAGAGCCGTAAGCGCGCGGACGACGACACCGAGGAGCGCTACGACGAACTCTCCCGCAAGTACGACGAGTTGCTGGAGAAGACGGAGTCGGGCGAACCGCCGGCGACGGGGGAGCGGCGCCCGCGCGCGTGAGGCCCTGATCCGCCGGTCACAATGAGCGGATGTCCGACGAGGTCACCCTTTTCACGCTGCCGCGCGGAGCCACGGGGTTCCGCGACCGGCACGACGACCCGCTCCCCGAGACGGATCGGTCCGCCTTCCGCACCGCCCTCCACGCGGCCGCCCGGGCCGGCGGAGCAAGAGTGCGGGAGGTGACGGAACAGCGATACCCCCGGAACTACCACAGCGCGACCGTCACCGACCGTGCGGGCGAGTGGACCGTGCTCTGTCACCTCCATCACCCGTGGATCGCGTTCGCCGATGAGCTTCGCGACGTGGGTGTGAGCGGCTTCGTGGCGCCGCCGGGCTGGACCGCCGCCTTCTCGGACGCCGGGTTCACGGTCCTGGGCGCCGGTCTCCTCATGTCGCCGCTCTCCACGGTGGACACCTCGGCGCTCACCGCGTTCGACCGGGACGAGATCCGCCACCACCGCGCCGGCACCGTCGGCGACGTCCTCTTCAACTCCTGGGACTGAACTTCGGCTCCTGGGACCGAACCGTCCTCACGCCGGGGCGTGTTCGCTCATGTACCAGCCGTCGACCCGGGGGCCGACCAGGTCGGCGGGCCAGCCCGCCGTCGCGACCGCCGCGTCGTAGACCGCGTCGCCGAAGGCCACGATGGCCTGGTGCGGGTCCGCGGCTTCGCGGAGCTTGGACCACGGGAGGATGACGAGGCCCGCCTCGGGGTGCCAGGCGGCGCCGTCCACGCCCCAGGAGCGGCCCTCCAGGCCCTCGGGCTGGGGCCAGATGTAGGCGTACATGCCGATGTCCAGCGGGTTGCCGCCGCCGCTCTTGGTGTTGTCGAAGGAGAAGCCGACCGACACGTACTCGTAGAGCTGGGCGTTGCGCATGAACGGCGGGCCCTGGGACGGGGGAGTGGTCGGCTTGGCGCGGAAGCGCGTGGCGGAGAGATCGAAGCCGCCCCACATCAGGCCGACGCGCGGCCGGTGTCCCAGGTAGGGGGCCTGCCAAGCCTCCAGGCCGTCCGCGGCGAGATTGAACGCCTCCCACATGTGCCGGGCCGGGTGGGCCGACCAGACACGTTCGGCGCGGTCGTCCTCGAAGGCCGGCGGGGAGCCCGGGATTTCGCAGATCAGCGAGCTGTGCGGGGCCGGGATGCCCAGGTGCGCCGCCGCGTCGCAGAAGTGGGCGTAGAAGTCGGCCACCGAGGTCCGCGACAGCGACAGCGTGCGCGCGCCGTCGTCGGTCTCGATCACCACGTCGCCGTCCAGCAGCCGGTAGTGCACCGTGAAGGTGACCCCGTCCCGCCGGTACACCGGAGTCGTCAGACCGCGTGGTGTGACGGTGAGGACGATGTTGCCCCAGCCGACCTGGAAGGGGTCGTCCAGGGCGTACTTGCCCGCGATCTGCACGACCCGGTTCACGTACTCGATCATGGGGGCGAGTTCCGCGTGGTCCAGCACCGGCCACGCGTCGGAACGTGCGCTCACGGAAGCCTCCCGGCGTTTCGGGGGTTCGGTTCGGGTCTGGGACGGAAGGAGTCGGCCCGGCCTCGGCATCGGCCCGCGCCGCGTCTCCATTTTCCCACGGTCACCCGGGCCCCGCCTGTGCTCCGGCGGGGCCCGGGACGCCGTCCGGTTTGGTGCCGGGCCGGGTGAGCGTCCTGCTGGTTCCCGTGTCCGGGCTGGGTGAGCGGGCCGCCGGTTCCCGTGTCCGGGCTGGGTGAGCGTCCTGCTGGTTCCCGTGTCCGGGCTGGGCGTGTGCCCCGCCGGTTCCCGTGCCGGGGCTGGGCGTGTGCCCCGCCGGTTCCCGTGCCCGGGCTGGGCGTGTGCCCCGCCCGGCCTGGGCGAGCGCCCCACCGGTTCCCCCACCCGGGCCCGGCCGGGCGCGCCGCCCGTTCCCCCGCCCCGCCCCGCCGACCCGTTCCGATCGCCCGCCCCGCCCGCCCTGCCGTATCGCCCCCGCCGTGCGACCATGGCGGACGTAGTGGCACACGGGGCGCGCAGGGGTGTGCCGTCGGTGCCGGAGCCGCCGCGCGGAACCGCGCGGGAGAGCCGGCCACCGCCCCGGGGGACCGCCGCGGCCCGCCGCAGCCCGCCCGCTCCCCGCCGCCCCGCCGCAAGGACCGCCCCCGTCAGCGAGTCCGGGAGGAACCCAGCATGGCGTCGTCCGACACCACCGGTACGTCACCGGCCGCCGGCACGGACCCGGCCGCCACGGACCAGGACCCGCCCGGCGCCACGGGGATGCAGTTCGGCATCTTCACCGTCGGGGACGTCACCGCCGACCCCACCACCGGACGCACCCCCACCGAGGCGGAGCGCATCCAGGCCACCGTCGCCATCGCGCGCAAGGCCGAGGAGGTCGGACTCGACGTCTTCGCGACCGGCGAGCACCACAACCCGCCCTTCGTGCCGTCCTCGCCCACCACCCTCCTCGCCTACATCGCCGCCCAGACCGTGCGCATCATCCTGTCGACCTCCACCACGCTGATCACCACCAACGACCCGGTGAAGATCGCCGAGGACTTCAGCGTGCTCCAGCACCTCTCCGGCGGCCGCACCGACGTCATGCTCGGCCGGGGCAACACCGGCCCGGTCTACCCCTGGTTCGGCCAGGACATCCGCGCGGCCCTCCCGCTGACCGTCGAGCACTACGACCTGCTGCGCCGCCTGTGGCGCGAGGAGACGGTGGACTGGGAGGGCAAGTTCCGCAGCGCGCTCCAGGGGTTCACCCTGGCCCCGCGCCCGCTGGACGACGTGCCCCCGTTCGTCTGGCACGCCTCCATCCGCACCCCCGAGGTCGCCGAACTCGCCGCGTACTACGGCGACGGCTTCTTCGCCAACCACATCTTCTGGCCCGCCTCGCACACCAAGCAGCTGGTCAACCTCTACCGGCGACGGTTCGCGCACTACGGCCACGGCACCCCCGAGCAGGCCATCGTCGGCCTCGGCGGCCAGGTGTTCATGCGGCCCAACAGCCAGGACGCGGTCGACGAGTTCCGCCCCTACTTCGACAACGCCCCGGTCTACGGCCACGGTCCGTCCCTCGAGGAGTTCACCGAACAGACCCCGCTGACGGTCGGCTCACCGGCCCAGGTCATCGAGAAGACGCTCAACTTCCGCAACTACGTGGGCGATTACCAGCGCCAGCTGTTCCTCATGGACCACGCCGGCCTCCCGCTCAAGACGGTGCTCGAACAGCTCGACCTTCTCGGCGAGGAGGTCGTACCGGTGCTCCGCAAGGAGTTCGCCGCCGGCCGTCCCGCGGACGTACCGGCCGCCCCCACGCACCGGTCGCTGCTGCGCGCCCGCCGGGCGGAGGAACGGGCGGCGAAGGAAGCGGCCGACGGCGGCGGCGAGTCGAGCGACGACGAAGGGAACCCCGAGACGCGATGAAGATCACCATCATCTCCGGCGGCCTGCGCGAGCCGTCCTCCACCCGGCTGCTCGCCGACCGCCTCGCCATGGCCGTCACCAAGGACCTGGAGGCGCAGGGCGAACCGGTCGAGCTGTCCTACGTCGAACTGCGCCCGCTGGCCCACTCCATCATGGACGCCATGCTCACCGGGTTCGCCGGAGGGGCGCTGGAGGCGGCGTTCGAGCAGATCAGGGAGTCGGACGGCGTCATCGCGGTCACGCCCGCGTTCAACGCCTCCTTCAGCGGGCTGTTCAAGTCCTTCTTCGACGTGCTCCCGGAGGAGACCCTCTCCGACATGCCCGTCCTGATCGGCGCGACCGGCGGCACCGAACGCCACTCCCTGGTCCTCGAACACGCCCTGCGCCCGATGTTCTCCTACCTGCACGCCATCGTCTCGCCCCGCCCGGTCTACGCCGCCACCGGCGACTTCGGCGCGCAGAGCGGCACGGGCCTGGGCAACCGCATCACCGAGGCCGCGGCCGACTTCACCCGCGTGCTCCGCTCCTGCGGACCGCGTTCCCGGCGCGACGCGGCCGAGGACGAACTCGCGGCGATGCAGCGCCTGTTGACCGGCGAGCCGTAGACACACCCGCCCGGCTCCGGCGTCGCCCGCCCCACAAAGCAACAATTCAGGACACGTATCAAACTTTGAACCAAGCCTGAAGCGACAAATCTTGACGTCCTCGAACGTGGTACGTACCTTCCGCAACGGCTGTGACGCGTTCCGCGACCGAAACGGAACGCGCTTTCCCCGCACGCCCGTTGGAAGCACGTCCCGTCCTTCGAGGAGCAGACGATGCGCCGAGAGAGATCGCTTCTACCATCCGTCCTGGCCGCCCTGCTGCTCCTGCTGGGCGGCCTGATCGGCCTCGCCGGACCCGCCGAGGCCGCCGGTTCGCTGCCGTGCGACATCTACGGCGCGGCCGGCACCCCCTGCGTCGCCGCGCACAGCACCACCCGCGCCCTGTTCTCCGCCTACAACGGCCCGCTCTACCAGGTCACCCGCGTCTCCGACGGCGCCACCGCCGACATCGGCGTCCTGGCGGCGGGCGGCTACGCCGACGCGAACCGCCAGGACACCTTCTGCGGCGGCACCACCTGTCGCATCAGCAAGGTCTACGACCAGACCACCCGCCACAACGACCTCACCCCCGGCCCGGCGGGCACCGCCGGAATGGGCGCCGACCGGGGCGCCGACGCGAGCGAGATCGCGGTCACGGCGGGCGGACACAAGGTCTACGGCATCTGGATCTCCCCGGGCGTCGGCTACCGCTACACCGGGGTCGCCTCGGGCGTCGCCGTCAACGGCCAGCCGGAGGGCGCCTACATGGTGGCCAGCGGCACCCACGTCGGCTCCGCCTGCTGCTTCGACTACGGCAACGCCGAGCGCACCCCGGCCGACACCGGCAACGGCCACATGGACGCCGTCTCCATCGCCACCACCTGCTACTTCGCCCCCTGCACCGGCTCGGGACCCTGGGTCGAGGCCGACCTGGAGAACGGCATGTTCCAGGGCGACAACGGCTCCAACACCGCCAACCGGGGCAACGCCAGCACGTACGTCACCGCGATGCTGAAGAACGACGGCCAGACCAAGTACGCCCTCAAGGGCGGCGACTCCCAGTCCGGCGCCCTGACCACCTGGTGGAACGGCGGCCTGCCCACGCGCGGCGGCTACAAGCCGATGCAGCAGGAGGGCGGCATCATCCTGGGCACCGGCGGCGACAACAGCAACTGGAACATGGGCACGTTCTTCGAGGGCGTCATGACCGCCGGCTATCCGACGGACGCCGCCGACAACGCCGTCCAGGCCAATATCGTCTCGGTCGGCTACTCCGGCCAGACCAACGTGCCCAACGGCCCCCAGGGCACCATCACCGGGCCCGGCGGCAAGTGCGTGGACGTCGCCGCCGACGACACCGGGGTCAACGGCGCCGCCGTCCAGCTCTGGGACTGCCAGACCTACGCCGAGGACCAGCACTGGACGCACAACCCCGACGGCTCCCTCGGCACCATCGGCCGCTGCCTGGACATCAACGGCAACGGCACCGCCAACGGCACCAAGGTCGAACTCTGGGACTGCGACGGCGTCGGCGGGCAGAAGTGGGTCCAGCAGGCGGACGGTTCGCTGCTCAACCCGCAGTCGGGCCGCTGCCTCGACTCGCCCAGCGGCGCCACCGGCAACGGCACCCGGCTCCAGATCTACGACTGCAACGGCTCGGCCGCCCAGAAGTTCGCGGTGAACGGCGGCGCCCCGGTCGCCGGACCCGGCGGCAAGTGCGTGGACGTCGCCGCCGACGACACCGGCGTCAACGGCACCGCCGTCCAGCTCTGGGACTGCCAGACCTGGGCCGTCGACCAGCACTGGTACCACCGCGCCGACAACTCCCTGTCCACCCTGGGCCGTTGCCTGGACATCAACGGCAACGGCACCGCCAACGGCACCCAGGTCGAGCTGTGGGACTGCAACGGGGCCGGCGGGCAGAAGTGGGTCCAGCAGGCCGACGGCTCCCTGGTGAACCCGCAGTCCGGGCGCTGCCTGGACCTGCCCGACGGCACCACGGCCAACGGCAGCCGGCTGCGGATCTGGGACTGCAACGGCTCGGCCGCGCAGAAGTTCCGGCTGGGCTGAGACACGGCGCGGCCGACAGCGGGCGGGGCGGACCGGACGAGCCGGGCCGCCCCGCCGTAGCCCCGCCCTTCACCGGTTCCGGCGCCCGGCCCCCGCACACTGGTGGCCAGGTGTCGTATCCGGAGCCGAAGGGAACCCGTTCGCCCATGCACATCGATCTCACAGGACGCACCGCACTGGTCACCGGCTCGACCCAGGGCATCGGAGCCGCCATCGCCGCAGGACTCGCCCGCGCCGGGGCCCGCGTCGCCGTCAACGGGCGCGACGCCGGCCGGGTCTCCGCCGCCATCGCGACCCTCGCCGAACAGGTCCCGGACGGCGAGTTCACGGCGGCCGCCGCCGACGTCTCCACCGAGGAGGGCGCCGAACGGCTCAAGCGCGAGCTGTCGGACGTGGACATCCTCGTCAACAACCTCGGCATCTTCGGCACCGCCGACCCACTGGAGATCACCGACGAGGAGTGGCGGCGCTACTTCGAGATCAACGTCCTCGCCGCCGTCCGCCTCACCCGCCTCTACCTCCCCGGCATGACCGAGCGCGGCTGGGGACGCGTGCAGTACATCGCCAGCGACTCCGCGATCGTCATCCCCGCCGAGATGATCCAGTACGGCATGTCCAAGACCGCCCTGCTCGCGGTGAGCCGCGGCTTCGCCAAGAAGGCGGCGGGCACCGGCGTCACCGTCAACTCCGTCATCGCCGGACCCACCCACACCGGCGGCGTCGAGGACTTCGTCTACGAGCTCGTCGACCGCGACCTGCCCTGGGACGAGGCCCAGCGGGTCTTCATGCGCGAGTACCGCCCCCAGTCCCTGCTCCAGCGTCTCATCGAGCCGGAGGAGATCGCCCACATGGTCGTCTACCTCAGCTCCGACCAGGCCTCCGCCACCACGGGCGGCGCCCTGCGCGTGGACGGCGGCTACGTGGACGCGATCCTGCCGTAGTTCCACACGTGCACATGCCCTTCGACCGGGTACGCGGGCGGCGCCGGAGCCAGTGTCGAGGCGAGTCCGTACCCGCACTTGACGGCCACCCGGCAGGATGCCGTGTTGTCCGCCTGGTGCAGCAGTTCGAGCCGGGTCGGACCCGCGATCTCCTTCAGCGCCCACTCCGTCAGCGCCTCCAGCGCGCGCGGGGCCACACCCCGGCCCCGCGCGTGGGCGGCGGTCCAGTAGCCGACCTCGGCGGTGCCGTCCCCGGCGACCTTCAGGACGGCATGTCCGACCAGCCGCCCGTCCGGCTCCAGCACCGCGAAGGCGAAGCGCTCCCCGGCCTCCCACGCGCGCCGCTGCTCCCCGATCCACCGCCCGGCGTCCGCCGCGTCCGCGAGGGCCGGGAAGGTCGTCCAGCGGCGCAGCGCCGCGTCCCGCTCCAGCCGTGCGAGCGCGGGCGCGTGGCCGGGACTCCAGCGGCACAGGCGGAGGGCGGGGAACGGGGGAGCGGCCGGGGTCTCGATGATCACCGGGGAATCGTGGCACAACCGGGCCGGAATCAGGGGAAGTTGAGGAGTGCCCGCCCCGGCGGCCGCCGTGGCAGGATGCACGGGCCTGCCGCACCCCCCCGCAGAGGAGACCGCCCGTGTCCGACGCCGAGACCCAGCAGCCCGTCATCGACACCAGCAAGCCGCACGCCGCCCGGATGTACGACTGGTACCTCGGCGGCAAGGACAACTACCCGGTGGACTGGGCGGCCGCCGAGCAGGTCCAGGCGCTGTTCCCGCAGGTGCCCGAACTGGCGCGGGCCAACCGGCAGTTCATGGTGCGGGCCGCGCGCGCCCTCGCCGGGCTGGGGATACGGCAGTTCCTCGACATCGGCACCGGCATCCCGACCGACCCCAACCTCCACCAGGTCGTCCAGGCGGTCGGACCCGAGTCCAAGGTCGTCTACGTCGACAACGACCCGATCGTGCTGCGCCACGCCCAGGCCCTGCTGACCAGCGCGCCCGAGGGCCGTACCGCCTACCTCCAGGCGGACGTCCGCGAGCCCGGGAAGATCATCGAGGCCGCCCGGGAGATCCTCGACTTCGACGGGCCGGTGGCGCTCTCCATGGTCGCCCTCCTCCACCTGGTCCCCGACGAGTACGGCGCGCTCGGCCTGGTCCGCGAGCTGCTGGACCCGCTCCCTGCGGGCAGCTGCCTGGTCCTCTCCCACGCCACCGCCGACACCGACCCGGACACCTGGAACGCGGTCGCCGACGTGTACCGGCGCGGCGGCACCCCGGTGGCCGTGCGCTCCCGGGCGGAGTTCGCGGAGTTCCTCGCCGGACTGGAACTGCTGGACCCTGGCATCGCGTTCGTGAGCGACTGGCGCCCCGACGTTGCCGGACAGCGGCAGGGGGCGAGCCTGCCGCTGTACGCGGCGGTCGGCCGCAAGCCGTGACGGGCGTGTACGCGCCGGGCGGCGCCCGGTCCGGCGCGTACACGCATGGCGGGCCCACGACGAGGAAAGATGGGCTCAGAGCGTTCGATCACCCCGTCGAACACCCCTATGCGGAGGAGCGGACTCATGCCGCACGAGCGAGCCGGTGCTCTCGCCGGTCCCGAGGACCTTGTCGACGTGGCCCGGCTGGTCACCGCGTACTACGCGCTGCACCCGGACCCGGCGGACCCGGGCCAGCGGGTCGCGTTCGGGACCTCGGGCCACCGGGGCTCGTCCCTGGCGACGGCCTTCAACGAGGACCACATCGCCGCCACCAGCCAGGCCATCTGCGAGTACCGCGCCGAGCGGGGCATCGACGGGCCGCTGTTCCTCGGCGCCGACACGCACGCCCTCTCCGAGCCCGCCAAGGTCACCGCCCTGGAGGTGTTCGCCGCCAACGGTGTCACCGTCCTGATCGACAGCGAGGACGGCTACACGCCCACCCCCGCCGTCTCCCTCGCGATCCTCACCCACAACCGGGACCGCACGACGGGCCTCGCGGACGGCGTGGTCGTCACGCCCTCGCACAACCCGCCCGCCGACGGCGGCTTCAAGTACAACCCGCCGAACGGCGGTCCGGCGGGCTCGGACGCCACCTCGTGGATCCAGGACCGCGCCAACCAGATCATCGCGGGCGGCCTGAAGGACGTACGCCGTATCCCGTACGCCCACGCGCTCGCCGCCGACACCACCGGACGGTACGACTTCCTCGGCGCCTACGTCCGCGACCTGCCCAGCGTGCTGAACTTGGACGCGGTCCGGGACGCCGGGCTGCGCATCGGCGCCGACCCGCTCGGCGGGGCCTCCGTCGGCTACTGGGGGCGGATCGCCGACGAGCACGGCATCGACCTCACCGTGGTCAACCCGCACACCGACCCCACCTGGCGGTTCATGACGCTGGACTGGGACGGCAAGATCCGCATGGACTGCTCCTCGCCGTACGCGATGGCCTCGCTCATCGAGCAGCGCGACCGCTTCGCGCTGGCCACGGGCAACGACGCCGACGCCGACCGGCACGGCATCGTCACCCCGGACGCCGGTCTGATGAACCCCAACCACTACCTCGCGGTCGCCATCGGCTACCTCTACCGCCACCGCGACCAGTGGCCGCAGGCGACCGGGATCGGCAAGACCCTCGTCTCCTCCTCGATGATCGACCGGGTGGCCGGAGACCTCGGCCGCCGTCTGGTCGAAGTCCCGGTCGGCTTCAAGTGGTTCGTGGACGGGCTGCTCAGCGGTGACCTCGGCTTCGGCGGCGAGGAGTCGGCGGGCGCGTCCTTCCTGCGCCGCGACGGCTCGGTGTGGACCACCGACAAGGACGGCATCCTGCTCGCGCTGCTCGCCTCCGAGATCACCGCCGTCACCGGCCGCACCCCCTCCGCGCACTACGCGAACCTCACCGAGCGGTTCGGGGAGCCCGCCTACGCCCGCATCGACGCCCCCGCCACCCGGGAGCAGAAGGCGCTGCTGGCCAAGCTCTCCCCGGCCCAGGTCACCGCCGACACCCTCGCGGGCGAGCCGGTCACCGCCGTCCTCACCGAGGCGCCGGGCAACGGCGCCCCGATCGGCGGCATCAAGGTCACCACGGAGAACGCCTGGTTCGCGGCGCGGCCGTCCGGCACCGAGGACGTGTACAAGGTGTACGCCGAGTCCTTCCTCGGCCCCGACCATCTGGCGCGGGTGCAGGAGGAGGCGCAGGCGGTGGTGCTGGCGGCGCTCGGCGACTGAACTCCCTTTGACGGGGGCACGGTTGGGCGTTCAGCGCCTGCCGTGTCCCCGTCCGGCCGCCGCCAGGACGGCCTGCGCCATCGCCGCCTCGCCGCGCGCGTTGGGGTGCGCCGGGGCGGCGGGCGCGGCCGGCCTGAGCGGCTCGATCCAGCGGTCCTCGGGCGCCTTGCACATGTCGTGGCCGACGGTGGGACCGTAGGTGTCGACGTACTCGACCCGGTTCCAGGCCGCGACCAGCCGCAGCATCAGGTTCAGCCGCTTCTCGGTGTCCCGCAGATAACGGAAGTCACCGCTCGCGAACGGCACGGCGGGGAAACAGCCGGTGCCGTCGTCGGGCAGCAGATCCGGATACCCGACGAGCAGGACCCGCGCGTGCGGCGCCCGTGCGTGGACGGCCCGCAGCACCCGGTCGATCTTCGGCGCCGTACGCGCCACGGTCACCGCCAACTCGTCGTAACCGGCGGCGCGGTAGGACCGCTCGCAGGGATTGCCGTCCGGCTCCTGCGCGCCGAGTTTCGCGCAGGTGGAGATGATCGAGCCGAAGCCGACGTCGTTCCCGCCGATCTGCACGGTGACGAGGTCCGTGTCCCGTGTGACCGCGTCGAGTTGAGGCGGATTGGTTCCCTGTGCCTGCCACATCTCCGCCGTCGTGGCCCCCGAACAGCTCACGTCGTCGAAGTCCGCCACCCGCCTCCGCTCCGCCACCAGCGAGGGGTAGTTCTGGTCGGACCGCGCACAATTGGCGTCCACCTGACGGGGGATGAGCGGCCCGGAGGTGTAGGAGTCCCCGAGCGCCGCGTAACGGACCGGCCCGTGCCCGGGATGCGTTCCGTGCCCGGGATGCGCGGCCGCCGGCACCACCGACCCGGCGACCAGGGCACAGCCCCCCAGCACCGCCCCCAGCAGACCGAGCGGCCTGCGTGAAGTGCCCTGTCCGCGCACACGGTTCGCCATGGAGTCCTCCCGAACTGACAGACCATCACTTGCGACCGGGTCTGTATACCGCCGGGTAGGTCCGGGGGGCCAGACACGTGAACACACTTTCCGCACAGGGTGGTTGGCCGCCCTTCACCTCCCGGGGCGGCGGAGAGCCCTGTGGAACACTGCGGAAGTCCGCACGGGCCGAGGAGGAGCAGCACCCGCATGGCCGTCATCCACCGCACCACCCTGAAGCCGACCAAGGTCGAACTCCTGACGTCCTGGCTGCCCGCCCGCTCCTGGTACCAAGGCGGCTTGGGGGAGCCCCAGTTGGAGCGGACCGGCGGTTTCCGCCTCGACGACCCCGAGGGCGAGGTCGGCATCGAGTTCATGGTGGCCACCGACTCCGCGGGCCCCGAGCCGGTCGCCTACCTGGTCCCGCTCACCTATCGCGGCGCCCCGCTCCCCGGCGCCGAGCACGCCCTCGTCGGCACCACCGAGCACGGCGTCCTCGGCAAGCGCTGGGTCTACGACGGCTGCCACGACCCGGTGCTGGTCGGCGAGTTGCTGGCGCTGATCGCGGGCGATGCCCAAGCCATGGCGCAGAGCATCACCGACACCCCCGACCACGAGGTCACCCGCTCCCGCACCGGCGCGCCCCTCCCGCGCACCCCCTTCACCCCGGTGCCCGCCGAGGACGGCGACGGAACGAGTGTGCCCGTGCCGGGCGGCGCGACCCTGCGCGTCCACCGCGTGCTGCGCCCGGTCCCGGAGAACCCACCCTCCCGTCCCGGCGGCGCGGTGGGCCATGTGACGACCGGCTGGCCGGGCCCGGACGGAACCCGGCGGCGCGCGGTCTTCATGACGCTGCACGGCGCGCCGGGTTCGTGACGTCGCGCACCACGCCGGGTTCGTGACGTCGCGCACCACGCCGGCTTCGTGAGGCCGCCTCCGGCGCGGTCCACGGCACCGGCACCGGCGCGGCCTACAGCACCGGCTCCCGCGCGGCCTATGGCACTGCCTCCGGCGCAGTCCACGGCACCGCCTCCCGCCCTGCCCACAGCGCCGCGCACCCGTTGACCGCACGGCGCGCACCGGCGACCGGGGAAGCGCACGGGCGCCTCTGGCATGGACAGGTCAGATCTGTCACGCTTGCCCCGGCCGCACCCTCCTCACCGAGGGCGCACCCCGCACGGCCATCGCGCAGCCCCACCCCACGGCCGCGCCGGCGCACTCCGGCCGGACTCGGTCATCGGCAGGCCGAACCCCCGGCCTTCGCAAAGGAGTAGCGTGTTGAGACCCACCCCCCACAAGGCGCTCGGCGGGCTCGCCCTCGCCGCCCTGCTCGCCTTCTCCCTGCCCGCGGGCTCCGCCGCCGCCCGGCCCGCCGAGGCCGGCGCCGCCGCCGACTGCGCCCCGGCTCAAGTCGTCGCCAACGGCGGCTTCGAGAGCGGCACCTCCCCCTGGACCCAGTCCTCCGGCAGCCTGATCACCAGCCGCACCGGCCAGAGCGCACACGGCGGTTCGGCCTACGCCTGGCTCGGCGGCACCGGTGCCACCCGCACCGACACGCTCACCCAGAGCGTCACCGTCCCGAGCGGCTGCGGCAGCGCCACACTCAGCTTCTATCTGCACATCGACACCGCCGAGACCACCTCCTCCACCGCCTACGACAAACTGACGGTGAAGCTGGGCGGCACCACCCTCGCGAGCTACTCCAACCTCGACCACGCCACCGGCTACGTCCGCAAGACGGTCGACGTGTCCTCGTACGCGGGCCGCACCGTGGACCTCGCCTTCACCGGCACCGAGGACTCCAGCCTCAAGACCAGCTTCGTCCTCGACGACATCGCGCTCGACACCGCCGACACCACGACCCCGCCCGCCGGCGACACCGTCCGCACCCCGGCCGCCCCCGACTACACCGTCAGCCTCAGCAGCGACAGCACGGGCACCGCCTGGACCGGCCACGAGAGCGCGACCTTCACCAACGCCTCGGCCGACGCGCTCGGCGAGGTCTACCTCCGGCTGTGGGACAACTACCACGGCACCTGCTCCGCCCCGCCCGTCAAGGTCAGCAACGTCACCGGCGGCACCGCGGGCGACCTCTCCGTGGCCTGCACCGCGCTGAAGATCACGCTCCCGCAGCCGCTCGCCAAGGGCCAGTCCGCCACCATCGGCTTCGACCTCGGCATCACCGTGCCCGACGGCGCCGACCGGTTCGGCCACGACGGCGCCTTCAGCTTCATCGGCAACGCGCTGCCCGTCCTCGCGGTACGCGACGGCTCCGGCTGGCACCTGGACCCGTACACCAACAACGGCGAGTCCTTCTACTCGCTCGCCGCCGACTTCAAGGTCACCCTCGACCACCCCAGCTCCCTGCTGGTCCCCGCCACCGGCACCTCCACCGACACCCCCGGCACGAGCGGCCGTACCGTCACCACGGCCACCGCCTCCAAGGTCCGCGACTTCGCGTGGGCGGCCGGGCCGTTCAGCAAGATCTCCGGCACCTCGCCCGGCGGCGTCCCGGTGAACGTCTACTCCGTCTCCGGAATCAGCTCCTCCAGCGCCCAGTCGATGCTGAGCACCGCCAAGAGCGCCGTCGACGCCCACGCGGGCCGCTTCGGGGCGTACCCCTACGGCGAGCTCGACGCCGTCATCGACAACAACTTCTGGTTCGGCGGCATGGAGTACCCCGGCTTCGTCCTCGACCTGGTCTCCACCACCGCGCTCACCCACGAGATCGGCCACCAGTGGTGGTACGGCATCGTCGGCGACGACGAGTACACCAGCCCCTGGCTGGACGAGTCCTTCACCGACTACGCCACCGACCTCGCCCAGGGCAAGACCGGCTCCGGCTGCTGGAGCAGCGTCTCCTGGGCCTCCAGCGCCGAGAAGATCACCAACTCGATGGCCTACTGGGACGCCCACTCCTCGCGCTACTCCACCGTCGTCTACGGCTACGGCAAGTGCGCCCTGCACGACCTGCGCCGCCTCATCGGCGACACCGCCATGACCCAGCTGCTCAAGGACTACGCCACCGCCCACTGGTACGGCGTCTCCACCACCGCCGAGTTCAAGGCCGCCGCCCAGGCCGCCACGAGCACCGACCTGACCTCCTTCTGGACCCAGCACCGCATCGACGGCTGACCCGCTCCGCCCGGCCGGACACCGCCCCCGGCCGGGCACCCGCCGGGCCACCCACATGGCCCAACCCCGCACCGGCCACCCCTTCGCCCGGCCCAACCCGGCGTGCGCCCCGCCCCGATGCCGGGTCAGATGGATCTCGTGCGAAGCGACATACACCTCCTCCGTGGCCGCAGCTCACGCCTGTGCCTCACCGGCGTCCTCTCCGGCCTCCTCCTCTTCCTGTCGCCCCCCGCCGCCGTGTCCGACTCCGGGTGGCGCATCCTTCCGCGCGGCAGCGCCTACATGGGCGTGGGCGTCCGCGCCCACGAACGGGGCACCGCGTGGTCCGACGACCGTGCCCTGGCCCCCCGGGCGACCCACACCGAGGGCGTGGACGTCTCCAGCCACCAGGGCAACGTCGCCTGGAACACCCTGTGGAACGCGGGCACCCGCTGGGCCTACACCAAGGCGACGGAGGGGACGTACTACAAGAACCCCTACTTCACCCAGCAGTACAACGGCCCCTACAAGGCGGGCATGATCCGGGGCTCGTACCACTTCGCGACCCCCGACACCACGAGCGGCGCCGCCCAGGCGGACTACTTCGTCGACCACGGCGGCGGCTGGTCGGCCGACGGCCGGACGCTGCCCGGCGTGCTCGACATCGAGTGGAACCCCTACGGGGCCTCCTGCTACGGCAAGTCCAAGAGCGGCATGGTCAGCTGGGTCCGTGACTTCCTGAACCGCTACAAGGCCCGCACCGGCCGCGCCGCCGTCGTCTACACCGCCACCGCCTGGTGGACCGAGTGCACCGGCAACTACTCCGGCTTCGGTGCCAACCCCCTGTGGATCGCCCGCTACGCCTCCTCCGCGGGCACCCTCCCGGCCGGCTGGTCGGCGTACACCATGTGGCAGTACACCTCGACCGGGCCGACGGTCGGCGACCACGACAAGTTCAACGGTTCGACCACCAAGCTGCGCTCCTTCGCGACCGGCTGACCGCGCCTCACCCCTTCTCCCCGCCTCCCCGCCGACCGGCCGGACGCCGCGCGTCCCGGCCGGTCAGGGCGTTCCGGGCGTTCCCGGTGTCCCGGGTCTCCCCGGTGTCGCGGGTCTTCCCGGTGTCCCGGGCGTCCGGGGCGGCTTCGTGGCGGGCGGTCCGCGCAGGGTGCTCAGCACCGCCCAGACGACCGAGACGAACGGCACCGCCACGACCGCGCCGATGACCCCCGCCACGATGCTGCCCGCGATGACCGACACGGCCACGACCAGCGGATGCAGCCGCACCGCCCAGCTCATCACCAGCGGATGCAGCACATGGCCCTCCAGCTGGCCGATGACGACGATGAGCACCAGTACCGCGATCGCCGTGAGCGGACCCCGGGTCGCCAGGGCGACCACCGTCGCCACGCCGAGCGCCACCGGCGAGCCCACCAGCGGCACGAACGCGGCGAAGAACTCCAGGAGCGTCAGCGGCAGCGCGAGCGGCACCCGCAGCGCGAACAGCGCGATGCCGACGAGGACGGCGTTGGTGCCGGCCACGATGATGATGCCGCGCGTGTACCCGGCGAACGTCCCCCACGCCGCCCGGCCCGCGCGGTCCCACACCGTGCGCGCCCCGCGCGGCAGCAGCCGGTCGCGCACCCACTCCCACAGCCGGTCCCCGGAGTGGATGAAGAAGGCGGAGGCGAACAGCGCGAGCGCCCCGCCCGTGACCACCTCCACCACCCGCCCGAGCCCGGCCACCGCACTGCTCAGCAGGGCCGCCCGGTGCGTGGACAGATACCGCGTCACCTCCCCCTGGAGCGCGTTCAGCCGGTCCTGGCTCAGCCGGAACGGCGGACGCCGCAGCCAGTCCTCGATGCGGTGCACCCCGCCCCGGAACTCGTCGCCCAGCCGCGCCGACTCGCCCGCCACCGCGTTGCCCACGAGCGCCAGCAGCCCCAGCAGCAGACAGAGGCTGCCCACCATGGCGAGCGCGACGGCCAGCGGGCGCGGCATCCAGCGGTCCAGCAGATCCGCGGCCGGGCGCAGCACCGAGGTGATGACCAGCGCGAGGAACAGTGCCACCGCGATGAGCTGGAAGCGGCCCAGGACGCCGAAGATCCCGTAGACCGCGATACCGACCAGGATGAGCCGCCAGGCGTAGGCGGCGGCGATCCGCAGCCACGGCACCGTCAGCTCGGCCGCCGAGATCTTCGGCGCGGTGCGGGAGTGGGAGGGCAGCCGCACGGTGGGGGCGGCGGGCCTGCCGCCGGGAGCCGTGTCGGGCGCCGGGTGACCGGACCTGCCGTGCCGTCGCCACCACCACCCCGCACCGCCCACCACGCGCCCGCCTCGCCTCCGTGCCCACGGTCACATCTAGAGAAAGGTAAGGGCAAACCGGGTGAAAGGGTGCGCGTGACGCGTCCCGGTGCGTCGGTGCGGCGCCCGGCTACTCCCGCGCCGGCAGCCGGTTCCCGTACAGCCCGAGCGGGATACGCACCCGCGCGAGCGGCCCGCCCGCCGGGTCCTCGGTCGCGCAGCGCGGTCCGGTGCGTTCCGCCGTGGTGGCGCGGGGTCTGCGCGCGGAGATCGAGGTATTCCCTGCCGGCCGTCCGGCGCTCCCCCCGGGGTAAGGTCCCGGGCCATGCGCCCGGTCCACTGCCTCAGTGCCCGTGTAGAGATACGCGAACTGACCATCGATGATGTCGACGCCCCGCTCGGAGTACGGGGTCGCCGTCATCGACCGGGAGGCCGGCCGACTGTGCGGGTTCGGCCGCCTGGCCCTCGATCCGCACCAACAGCGCGCCGCCACTGTCGGCTTCGCGCTGCACCCTGATTGGTGGGGAACGGGGTACGGACTTGAGACCGGCCGGCTACTCCTGCGCTTCGGGTTCGACCACTTGGGGCTGCACCGTATCTGGGGAGCCCGGTCACCGCTCAACGTGCCGTCGGCCCGGACCATGGCGGCCGCCGGCATGGTCGAGGAGGGCGTCATCCGCGAGCACGTGCTGAAGGGGGGGAAGTGGCGCGACTCCGTGGTGCACGCGATCCTCGACCACGAGTGGGCGTCCCAGGAGGGGTAGTCTGCCCGGCCACCGAAGCGGCGACCGGACAGGAACTCGCTTACTCTTCGGGCGGCGTGTGGCCGCCAATGGGCACCTCGGCCATCGGGTCTTCCTTGCCCGCGCGGTGAGGCCGGTCGTACGCCGTGTCCGCCGTGGTCGAGCCGGGCGCCCGTCGGCCGCGCCGGTTCCGCTCGGACAGCGGCACGCCGGCCCCGACCGTGTCGGTGTTCGGTCCCGCCCGCAGCGAGTGCGTGGTGACCTTCTTCCTCTCGGTGTACGGGATGGCCAGTGCTGCCGACTGCTCGACCGGAAGGCGCGGGCAAGCCACCGGATTAGGACAACAGGGTGATTCTCGAATGAGTTTTCCACATGTTTTCCGGCCAATTCGGACCGCGTTCGGCGGAGGCGAGGGAAACGCCGAACCGGTTCTTCACGGCATCGGGAAAATGGACGAACATATCGTCGCATGGACATTTTGCTGGTCGCCAGCGCGTTCAACAGCCTCTGTCAGCGGGTCTACGCGGAACTGTCCGATCAGGGTCACACCGTGGACGTCGTCCTCGCCACCCACGGCCCCGAACCGGTCCGCGCCGCCGTCCGCGAGACGCGCCCCGAGCTGATCGTCGCGCCCATGCTGAAGAGCGCGCTCCCCGAGGACGTGTGGCGGGAACACACCTGTCTGATCGTGCACCCCGGACCCCCCGGAGACCGCGGCCCCTCCTCCCTGGACTGGGCGATCGCCGAGGACGCCACCCACTGGGGCGTGACCGTCCTCCAGGCCGAGGCCGCCATGGACGCGGGCGCCATCTGGGCCTCCGAGACCTTCACCGTGCCCGCCACCGGCAAGAGCGACCTCTACCGCAACGAGACCGCCGACGCCGCCGCGGCCGCCGTGCGCCTCGCCGTGCGCCGCTACGCCGAGGGCTCCTACAAGCCCCGCCCGCAGACCGGCGACTGGCCCACCGTGGTCTGGCGGGACTACTTCCGCCAGGACCGCCGCCGTATCGACTGGACCCACGACGACACCGCCACCGTCCTGCGCAAGCTGCGCGGCGCCGACTCCCAGCCCGGCGTCCTCGACGAACTCCTCGGCCGCGAGGTCTTCCTGCACGGCGGCCACCCCGAGGACCAACTGCATGGCCGCCCGGGCGACTTGATCGCCACGCGCAACGGCGCCGTCTGCCGCGCCACCCGCGACGGCGCTGTGTGGATCCCCGAGCTGCGCCCGCGCAAGAGCACCGGCGACCCGGCCCCCTTCCGCCGCCCCGCCGCCACCGTCCTCGCCTCCTGGGACCCCGCGTACGCGGCCGCGCTCCCCGAGTCGACCGTCCCCCTCGAACTCCCCGCCGACCGGCGCACCTGGTCCGACATCCGCTACCGGCAGCTCGGCGACACCGGCTTCCTCGGCTTCACCTTCCCCGGCGGCGCCATGAGCACCGACCAGTGCCGCCGCCTGCTCGCCGCCTACGAGTACGCCCTCGCCCGGCCCGCCCCGGTGCTCGTCCTCGGCGGCGCCCGCGACTTCTTCTCCAACGGCATCCACCTCAACGTCATCGAGGGCGCCGCCGACCCCGGCGCGGAGTCCCGGGACAACCTCGGCGCCATGGACGACCTCGTGGAGGCCGTCCTGCGCACCACCGACCGGCTGGTGGTCGCCGCGCTCGCCGGGAACGCGGCCGCCGGGGGCGCGATGCTCGCCCTCGCCGCCGACGAGGTGTGGTGCCGCACCGGCGCCGTCCTGAACCCGCACTACCGGCGGATGGGTCTGTACGGCTCCGAGTACTGGACCTACAGCCTGCCCCGCCGCGCCGGCGAGGTCACCGCGCACCGACTGACCACCGAGGCCCTCCCGGTCAGCGCCGAACACGCCGCCCGGCTCGGCCTCGTGGACCGGCTCGTGCCCACCGGAGCCGGAGAGTTCGCCGCCGCCGTCGAGACCATGGCCACCGGACTCGCCGCGAGCCCCGGACTCGCCGCCCGCATCACCGCCAAGGCCGCCGCCCGCCGCGCCGACGAGGAACGCCGACCGCTCGCGGAGTACCGGCGCGACGAACTCGCCCGGATGCACGCCCTCTTCGACGACCCCACCGCGCCCTACCACGCGCTGCGCTCCGCCTTCGTCCGCAAACAGCCCTCGGCCTCCGTACGGCCGCTCTCCGCCGAGGGGCTGTCGTGAACGGGGGCACCGAACGGCTCCTCGTGGCCGGAGTCGGCAACATCTTCCTCGGCGACGACGCCTTCGGCCCCGAGGTGATCCGCGCCCTGGAGGAACGGCCGCTGCCCGCCGGGGTCACCGTCCGGGACTTCGGCATCCGGGGCATGGACCTCGCCTACACCCTGCTCGACGGCTGCGCGACCGCCGTCCTGGTCGACACCGCGCAGCGCGGGCACCCGCCCGGCACCCTCTCCCTGATCGAGGCCGACCCCCCGGACACCACCACCGTGCCCGAGGCCCACGGCATGGACCCGCAGAAGGTGCTCGCCCTCGCCGCCCACCTCGGCGACGAACCCCTGCCCCGCGTCCTCGTCCTCGCCTGCGAGCCCGCCGTGCTGCCGCGCGGCGACGAGGACATCGCCCCCGGCCTCAGCGACCCCGTGCGCGAGGCCGTCGGACGGGCCGCCGACGCCCTGCACGTCCTCGTGCCCGTCCTGCTGGCCGACCCGGCCGCACCCGCGCCCCCGTTGGGCCGCCCGATGGAATCCGGGCCCCCGCACGCGGCTGCGCTGCCCGCCCTCGCGGCCGACGGCGCCGAAGATCGGTGACAGCCCGGGCCGTGCCCGACACGGCCCGGCGACCGTTCTTCCCGCCACCCGAGGAGCTGCGCCATGTGCGAGGCCGATCTCAGACAGGCCGTCCTGGCCAAGAACGACGACCTCGCCGCGCGGCTGCGCGACGACCTCGCCCGGCAGGGCGTCACCGTCGTCAACCTGCTCTCCAGCCCCGGCAGCGGCAAGACCGAACTCCTCGGCCGCGTCCTCGCCCGCGCCGTCGAGCGCGGCATTCCCGTGGCCGCCCTCACCGCCGACCTCGCCACCGAGAACGACGCCGTACGCCTCGCCCGCTCCGGCGCGCCCGTACAGCAGCTCCTCACCGACGGGCTGTGCCATCTGGAGGCCGCCCAGGTCCGCGACCGGCTCACCGGCTGGCTCCCGCCGGACACCCGCGCGCTCTTCGTCGAGAACGTCGGCAACCTCGTCTGCCCCGCCTCCTACGACCTCGGCGAGACGCTGCGCATCGCCCTGATGGCCGTCACCGAGGGCGAGGACAAGCCGCTGAAGTACCCCACCGCCTTCGGCTCCGCCCACCTCGTCGTCATCACCAAGACCGACCTCGCGGAGCCGGCCGGCTTCGACGAGGACGCCTTCCGCGCGAACGTCCACCGGGTCAACCCGGGGGTGGAGATCCTCCGCTCGTGCGCCCGGAGCGGGGACGGGGTGGACGCACTCCTCGAGTACGTGCTGTCGGCGCCGGACGCGGTGCTCCACCGGCCGCCCCTCGCCCCCGGGCCGCACGGACACGGACACGGGCACAGCCATGGTCCCGTCGGGGGGCACGGCCACAGTCACGGTCCCGACGCGGCGCACAGCCACGACCCCGGTGTGGCCCACAGCCACGGCCCCGCCACCGCCGCCGCGCCCCGTTCATGACCGCCCCGGCGACCGGTACGGTGCGCCGGCGCCTCACCGTGCGCGGCACGGTGCAGGGCGTCGGCTTCCGGCCCCATGTGCACCGGCTCGCCGACGGCCTCGCGCTCGCCGGGTACGTGAGCAACACCGGCGACGGGGTCGTCATCGAGGTGGAGGGCCCCGAGGACGGGGTCGGCCGGTTCTGCGCCCTGCTGGCCGAACAGCCGCCGCCGCTCGCCCGGGTGACCGCCATCGGGCACGAGGACCTGCCCGCCACCGGGATCACCGGACCGTTCACCATCCGCCCCACCGACGCCTCCGAGGGCCGTACCCAGCTCCCGCCCGACACCGCGACCTGCGCCGACTGCCTGCGCGAACTGGCCGACCCCGCCGACCGCCGCCACCGGCACCCGTTCCTCACCTGCACCCACTGCGGCCCCCGCTTCACCATCGCCACCGCGATGCCCTACGACCGCGCCGCCACCACCATGGCCGGCTTCCCGATGTGCCCGGCCTGCGCCCGCGAGTACGGCGACCCCGCCGACCGCCGCTTCCACGCCCAGCCCGTCGCCTGCCCCGGCTGCGGCCCCGAAGCGACCCTGCTCCCCGCCCCCGGCACCCCGGTCCGCCCCGCGCGCGGCGCCGACGCCCTGGCCGGGGCACGCCAGCTGCTCGGCGCGGGCCGGATCGTCGCCGTCAAGGGCGTCGGCGGCTACCACCTGGCCTGCGACGCCACCGACGCCGACGCCGTCGCGACCCTGCGCCGCCGCAAGGAGCGCGGCGGCAAGGCGTTCGCGGTCATGTGCGCCGACCTCGCCACCGCCGAGCGCCTCGCGGTGCTGTCCGACGCCGAACGCGCCGCGCTCACCGGCCCGTCGCGTCCGATCGTCCTGCTGCGCGCGCGGACCCCGGGCGACGGGAGCCGCGACGGACTCCGCCTCGCCGCCGAAGTGTGCCCCGGCAGCCCGCACATCGGCGTCCTGCTGCCCTACACCCCGGTCCACACCCTGCTGTTCGGGCTCCCCGGCGATCCCCCAGGACCCCGCGTCCTGGTCATGACCAGCGGCAACCGCTCCGGCGAGCCCCTCGTCACCGACGACGCCGAGGCGCTGATCCGGCTCGCCGGACTCGCCGACGCCTGGCTCACCCACGACCGGCCCATCGCCTCGCCCTGCGACGACTCCCTGGTCCGGGTACGTGCCGACGGCACCACCCAGGTCCTGCGCCGCTCCCGCGGATACGTACCCCGCCCGCTGACCCTCCCGGTGCCCGTGCGGCCCGCGCTCGCGGTCGGCGGCGACCTGAAGAACGCCCTGTGCCTCGGGGAGGGCGACCAGGCGTGGTTCGGCCCGCACATCGGGGACATGGGCGACCTGGCCACCCTGGAGGCCGCCCGCCGCGCCGAGACCCACCTCGCGACCCTCACCGGTGTCGTCCCGGGACGCGTCGCCGCCGACCGGCACCCCGGCTACCACTCCACCGCCTGGGCCCGCCGCCGCGCCACCGAGGCGGGGCTGCCCGACCCCGTCCTGGTCCAGCACCACCACGCCCACATCGCCTCCGCCATGGCCGAACACGGCCTCGACGGCACCACCCCCGTCATCGGCGTCGCCTTCGACGGCACCGGGTACGGCGACGACGGCACCGTGTGGGGCGGCGAGATCCTGCTCGCCGACTACAGCGGGCACCGCCGCCTGGCCCACCTCGCCCCGGCCCCGCTGCCCGGCGGCGACGCGGGCGTGGCCAACCCGTGCCGCCTGGCGCTGGCCCGGCTGTGGGCGGCGGGCCTTGAGTGGACGCCGGACCTGCCGAGCGTCATGGCCTGCGCACCGGACGAACTCGCGGTACTGAGACAGCAGTTGACCCGGCAGGTGAACTGCGTGCCGACCTCCAGCATGGGCCGTCTCTTCGACGCCGCGTCCTCGCTCGTCGGCGCCTGCCACCGCGCGGGCCACGAGGCACAGGCCGCCCTGGAACTGGAGGCGCTCGCGGCCAGGGCCCGGGACGCGGACCCGGTGGCGTACCCCTTCGGACTCACGGAGCATCCGCCGGACGGCTGGCGGATGGACCCCGCGCCCCTGCTCCGGGCCCTGGTCGAGGACGTGCGCCGGGGTGTTCCGGCCCCCGTCATGGCGGCCCGCTTCCACCGGGGCGTGGCCCGCGCGGTCGCCGAGGTGTGCCGTCGCGTCCGTACCGCCACCGGACTGACCACCACGGCCCTCACCGGCGGTGTCTTCGCCAACGCCCTGCTGGAGGAGGAGAGCGCCGCCCTGCTGACGGCGGACGGGTTCACCGTCCTGCGCCACGGCGAGGTGCCGCCCGGCGACGGCGGACTGGCGCTCGGACAGCTCATGGTCGCCGCGCACACGGCACGGCCATGACGAGCCCGCTGACCCGCGGCTCGGCACACGACGACGAGACGGAGTGACCCATGTGTCTTGCAGTGCCCGGCAAGGTCGTGGCCATCGACGATGGCGCCGACCCGCGCACCGGGCTGATCGACTTCGGCGGGGTCCAGAAGCAGGCCTGTCTGGAGTACCTGCCCGACGTCCAGGTGGGGGAGTACGTCATCGTCCACGTCGGCTTCGCCCTCCAGAAGCTGGATGAGGAGTCCGCCCGGGCCTCGCTCGAACTCTTCGAGCAACTCGGCCTGCTGGAGGAGGAGTTCGGCGACGCCTGGGAGCAGGCGGAGCGGCAGGGAAGCGGGAGCGAGAACCGGTGAAGTACATCGAGGAGTTCAACGACCCGGCGCTGGCCCGCCGTCTGCTGGACGAGATCCGCGCCACCGTCACCCGTCCCTGGGCCCTGATGGAGGTCTGCGGCGGCCAGACCCACTCCATCATCCGGCATGGCATCGACCAACTGCTGCCGGAAGAAGTGGAGTTGATCCACGGACCCGGCTGTCCCGTGTGCGTCACCCCGCTCGACGTCATCGACAAGGCGCTCGCCATCGCGGCCCGCCCGGACGTGATCTTCTGCTCCTTCGGCGACATGCTCCGCGTGCCCGGCACCGACCGCGACCTGTTCCGGGTCAAGGGCGAGGGCGGCGACGTACGCGTGGTCTACTCCCCGCTCGACGCGCTCGGCCTCGCGCGCCGCAACCCCGGCCGCCAAGTGGTGTTCTTCGCCATCGGATTCGAGACCACCGCGCCCGCCAACGCCATGGCCGTCCACCAGGCCCGCCGCCTCGGTCTGGACAACTTCAGCCTGCTGGTCTCCCACGTCCGCGTCCCCCCGGCCGTCGAGGCGATCATGACCGCCCCCGAGTGCCGGGTGCAGGGCTTCCTCGCCGCCGGGCACGTGTGCAGCGTGATGGGCACCGGGGAGTACCCGGAGCTGGCCGCACGGCACAAGGTGCCCATGGTCGTCACCGGCTTCGAACCCCTCGACATCCTGGAGGGCATCCGGCGCGCCGTCCACCAGCTGGAGCGCGGCGAGCACCGGGTGGAGAACGCCTACGCCCGCGCCGTGCGCGAGGAGGGCAACCCCGCCGCCCGGCGCATGATCGAGGACGTCTTCGCGGTCACCGACCGCAACTGGCGCGGCATCGGCCGCATCCCGGCCAGCGGCTGGCGCCTGTCCGAGGCGTACCGCGCGTACGACGCCGAGCACCGCTTCGACGTCACCGGCATCCGCACCGAGGAACCCGCCGTCTGCCGGGCCGGAGAGGTGCTCCAGGGACTCATCAAGCCCACCGAGTGCGAGGCCTTCGGCACCGCCTGCACCCCGCGCACCCCGCTCGGCGCCACCATGGTCTCCAGCGAGGGCGCCTGCGCCGCGTACTACCTGTACCGGCGGATGGCCGGCGCCCCGGTATCGCCCGGCTCGCGCATCCCCCGAGAGGAGATGAACCCCGTTGGCTGACCTCGCCGCGGAAACACCCGTCGATCCCGCCAACTGGTCCTGCCCCGCCCCGCTGCGTGACCAGGGCGTCGTCGTCATGGGCCACGGCGGGGGCGGCGCCCTCTCCGCCGAGCTGATGGAGCAGGTCTTCGCCCCGGCCTACGGCAACCCCCTGCTGGCCGCGCTCACCGACTCCGCCGTCCTCCGACTCGGCGGCGCCCGGCTCGCGTTCTCCACCGACTCCTATGTGGTGCGCCCGCTGTTCTTCCCCGGCGGCTGTCTCGGCGACCTCGCGGTCAACGGCACCGTCAACGACCTCGCGATGAGCGGGGCCCAACCCGCTTATCTGTCCACGGCGTTCGTCCTGGAGGAGGGCGTCCCGCTCGACGTCGTCGCCCGGATCGCCCGCGCGGTCGGCACCGCCGCCGAGGCGGCCGGGGTCACCGTCGCCACCGGCGACACCAAGGTGGTCGAGTCCGGACACGGCGACGGCGTCTACGTCACCACCGCGGGCGTCGGCCTCGTCCCCGACGGCGTCGACATCCGCCCGCAGCGCGCCCGCCCCGGCGACGCGGTGATCGTCAGCGGCCCTATCGGGCTGCACGGGGTCGCCGTGATGAGCGTGCGCGAGGGCCTGGAGTTCGGCGTCGAGATCGCCTCCGACACCGCGCCGCTCGCCGGGCTCGTCGCCGCCATGCTCGACGTCACCCCGGACCTGCACGTCCTGCGCGACCCCACCCGGGGCGGCCTCGGCGCCGCCGTCAACGAGATCGCCCGCGCCTCCGGCACCGGCGTACGGCTCACCGAGCGGGCCGTACCCGTACCCGACGAGGTGGCCAACGCCTGCGGTTTCCTCGGCCTCGACCCGTTCTACGTCGCCAACGAGGGCAGGCTCGTCGCCTTCGTGCCCCGCGAGCACGCCGACGCCGTACTCGCCGCGATGCGCGCCCACCCGCAGGGCGCCGGGGCCGCGCTGATCGGGGAGTGCGTCGCCGAACACCCCGGCATGGTCACCGTCGCCACGGGACTCGGCGGCACCCGGGTGCTCGACCTGCCGCTCGGGGAGCAGCTGCCGCGCATCTGCTGAGCCGGCACACACGAAGCATCTGCTGAGCCGGCACATACGAGGAGAGGGGCCCGCCGGGCAAGGCGGGCCCCTCTCCATGGACGGCCTCTCAGGGCACCGGTTCCACCGCCGTGATCTCCAGCTCCCGCCCGCTGCGCAGGTCCTGCGAGGGCCGGTCGCAGCGCGGGCACCAGAAGAACGGCGGCATGCCCACCGCGAACTCCTCGGTGCACGACCCGCACCAGGCCACCGCGGTCACCTGCTCCACCACGAGCCGGGCCGAGGCGAGGGGGGTGCCGTCACGCGCCACCTCGAAGGCGAAGTGCAGCGCGTCCGGCACCACCCCGGCCAGTTCACCGACCCGGACCGTCACCGAGGAGACGTCCCCGCCTCCGTCGGCGCGGGCGATCTCCCCGGCGCGTTCCACGATCGCGGTCGCGATCGACAGTTCGTGCACGGCGGACTCACGGGTACCGGCGGCCGGCGCCCAGGCCCCCGGTCATCCGGTAGATCTTGAGTTCCCGCACCATGCCGGGGACCTCCTTGACGAGGAGGAGCAGCGTCAGCCCCGCCAGCAGGGCGGCCTGTGCGATCAGCACCTGCCGTCCCGAGATCAGGGGCCGCGACGGCTCTTCCGCTCCGACGTGCTTCATGGCACTCACTTCCTGCTCTCTCTCATCCCGGGGGAATGTTCGGCATGACGTCCAGCAGCGCGTCGTGCCGCTTGGAGCGGACACCGGTGGAGCGGCGCGCGTCGGCGGTGCCGTCCTTGTGATGTCCGGGCTGCTCCTGACAGGGGCCCTCGTTGCCCTGGTGCAGTCCCGGCACATGCGTCGGCGTGTCCGGTTTGACCTGCGGGCGGCCCACTCTGATCTTGCCCATGACGGTCTCCTCTCTGGGCTTCACGAACGCTCGGTCAGCTCCGTGAAGAACCGTTCGACGGCCGGCCAGACCCGGCCGCCGCCGGACAGCCCCCGCCACTCCTCGCGGACCAGGGCGACCATCCGGAAGCAGTCGTCGAGCGGCACGATCCAGTGTTCCTCGTGTCCGCGCACCGTGTTGATCAGCAGCGCCTCCACGTCGGGCGTCATACCGGCCAGCCGCGGAACCGACGCGGCGAGCCCCCGCCAGGCGGCCGCGTCGATCTCCCAGCGCATCGCCCCGGCCGGGCTCGGCCCCTCGGCCGTCACCGAGCCGTCGGAGCGGGGCACGAAGAACACCAGACCCACCGGCACACCCAGGACCGCCGTGTCCACCGGCGCGAGCCGCACCCGGCGGCGGGGCACGAGCCGGTAGCGGCCCCCGCCCGCGCCGTCGTCGGCGAACAGCACCGAGCAGGGGCCGCACACACAGCGCAGCCCGTCGGCCTCCGCCTCGTACAGATGCGCGTGCGCCTCGGCGACGGGCGCCGCGCACAGCTCGCACGCCTCGGCCGCCGCCGTACGCCCCGCCGCCGCGCCGGAGCGGACGACCCGGGCCAGCGCCCCGCTCACCGCGCTCCCTGGGCCGCGCCCCGGAGGGTGAGCGTGGCCAGCGGGACGAACGCGGGCGGCGAGGTCCGCTCGGGCGTGACCGCCTCCACCCGGGTCAGCTCCGGCGCGGCGGCCAGCACCGCCGCCCGGACCACCTCGGCGACGTCCGTCGTGTCCGAGCCGCACCCGGCGCCGCAGCCACCGCCGCCCGGGTCCACCCGGACCCGCGCGACGCCGCCCTCGACGCCCTCCCACTCCAGGTCGCCGCCGCGCTTGCGCACGGCGGGCCGCAGCCGCTCCACGGCTCGCGCGGCCCGCCGCTCCGGCGGCTCGGGGTGGACGCCGTGCAGCACCAGCAGATGGGCCAGCAGCTCGTCCCCGGCCAGGGCCTCGCGCAGCGCGCCGTCCGCGTGGTCCAGGACGCGGGCCAGCGCCTCGCCGTAGACCTCGGTCAGCAGTCCCACCGCGCCCAGCGCCTCGCGGGCGGTGGCGCCGGAGTCGGCCTCCAGCTCGCCCAGCACCTCGTCGAGGTGCGCCAGGCGCGCCTCCACCGCCGGGTCGTCGAGGCGGCGGGCATCCTCAGCCATGGTTCGCCCCGTAGGTGGGCGAGTGCACGACGTCCAGCGTCTTGCCCTTGCCCATGTACATGTGCACGCCGCACGGCAGACAGGGGTCGAAGCTGCGCACGGTGCGCATGATGTCGACGCCCTTGAAGTCGTCGGGGCCGTTCTCCTCGAAGATCGGCTGGCCCTGCACCGCGTCCTCGTACGGGCCCGGCGTGCCGTAGATGTCGCGGGGGCTCGCGTTCCACGGGGTCGGCGGGTACGGGTGGTAGTTGGCGATCTTCTTGTCCTTGATCACCAGGTGGTGCGAGAGGACCCCGCGCACGGCCTCGTGGAAGCCGCAGCCGATCGCCTCGTCCGGGACCTCGAAGTCCTGGAACACCTGGGTCTCGCCCGCGCGCATCAGCTCCATGGACTCCTCCAGGAACTGCAGCGCCATGGCGGCCGCGTACGCCACGAAGTACGGCCGCGCGCGGTCGCGTTCGATGGTGTTGCTCCACTTCGGGATCGACCACTCCAGCGTGGTCTCCGGAAGCGACTCGCCCTTGGGGAGCTGGATGCGCACCTTGCCGTTGGACGCCTTGACGTACCGCGTGTCGACCAGGCCGCTCAGCGCCGTCGACCACAGGCGCGCGAGCGGGCCGCCGCCGGTGTCGAGCGCGAGGTGCTTGTCGGTCTCCTTGTGGTACCAGCGCGGGCTCATCACCCAGCTGTAGTTGCCGTCGAACTCCCGCTTCTGCGGCACCGGGACGGTCGTCTGGTTCCACGGGTGCCGCATGTCGACCGGGTTGCCCAGCGGGTCGTGGGTGACGAAGGGCTGCTCGTTGACCCAGTCGTCGTAGTACGAACTGCCCAGCATGATGCGGATGTTGAGGTTGATGTCGATCAGGTCGTTGGTGACCAGCTTGCCGTCGACGATGACGCCCGGGGTGACGTACATCGCCTTGCCCCACTCGTTCATCGACGCGTAGCGGTAGTCGACGACCGCCGGGTCCTGCCAGGCGCCCCAGCAGCCGAGCAGGATGCGCCGCCGGCCGACCTCCTCGTAGCCCGGCAGGGCCTCGTAGAAGAAGTCGAAGACGTCGTCGTTCATGGCGACGGCCTTCTTGATGAAGTCGATGATGTGCATCAGCCGGCTGAGGTAGTCCGTGAAGATGCTGGGCTGCGGCATCGTGCCCACGCCGCCCGGGTAGAGCGTGGAGGGGTGGACGTGCCGGCCCTCCATGAGGCAGAACATCTCCCGGGTGACGCGGCTGACGCGCAGCGCCTCCTTGTAGACCTCGCCCTCGAAGGGGTTGAAGGCCTTCATGATGTCGGCGATGGTCCTGAAGCCGTGGATCTCCCCGCGCGGGGCGTCCGTGCGCTCGGCGCGGGCCAGCAGACCGGGGTTGGTGGCCTTGACCATGGCCTCGCAGAAGTCCACGAAGACCAGGTTGTCCTGGAAGATCGTGTGGTCGAACATGTACTCGGCGGCCTCGCCGAGGTTGGTGATGTGCTCCGCCATCGGCGGCGGCTTGATGCCGTACGCCATCTGCTGGGCGTAGTTGGAGCACGTGGTGTGGTTGTCGCCGCAGATCCCGCAGATGCGCGAGGTGATGAACCCGGCGTCGCGCGGGTCCTTCCCCTTCATGAACACCGAGTAGCCGCGGAACAGCGACGAGGTGCTGTGGCACTCGGCGACTTCCCGGTTGGCGAAGTCGATCTTCGTGTAGATGCCCAGGTTGCCGATGATCCGGGTAATCGGATCCCACGACATGTCCACGAGCTGGGCCGGTTTGCGTCCCGTCGGCCGGGATTCGGTGGTCGTCATCTGCGGTACTGCCCTCGCTGTCGGAGTTCGGCGGGTGGTGGGGGTGGGGGTGGGGGTCGGGTCACGGTCCCGGCGGCCTCAGGCACGCCAGTACGGGTCGTAACCGCTGGTCAGCTTGCGCTTCTTGCCGCGCCACTTGGGCTCGTGGTTGACCATCTCGTTGGTCAGGCCGCGCAGCCGGCGCACCACGGCGCCGTACGGCTTGATGACCAGGGAGGACAGGGTGCCGCCGGGCGGCTCGTCCATGAACGGCATGAACGCGTCCGGGAAGCCGGGCATCGTGCAGCCGATGCAGATGCCGCCGACGTTCGGGCAGCCGCCGATGCCGGCCATCCAGCCCCGCTTGGGCACGTTGCAGTTGACCACGGGGCCCCAGCAGCCGGTCTTCACCAGGCACTTGGGCGAGTTGTAGTCCAGGCCGAAGTCGCCCTGCTCGTAGTACGAGCCCCGGTCGCAGCCCTCGTGCACGGTCTTGCCGAACAGCCACTGCGGACGCAGCATGTGGTCCAGCGGGGGCGGCGGGGCCGTACCGGCCGCGGTCTGGAGGACCCAGACCAGGACCTCCATGAAGTTCTCCGGCTGGATCGGACAGCCCGGCACGTTGACGATCGGCAGCCCGGCCTGCGACTTGTAGTCCCAGCCGAGATAGTCGGCCAGGCCCATCGAGCCGGTCGGGTTGCCCGCCATGCCGTGGATGCCGCCGTAGGTGGCGCAGGTGCCGGCGGCGACCACCGCCCACGCCTTCGGCGCGAGCTGGTCGATCCACCAGTTGATCGTCTGCGGCTGCCCGGTCTTCGGGTCGTTGCCGAACGACGTCCAGAAGCCGTCGCCCTCGATGATCTCCTGGTTGGGCACCGACCCCTCGATCACGAGGATGAAGGGGGTGTCCAGCTCGCCGCGCGCCGCCGCCCGGTAGGGCGCGAGGAAGTCCTCGCCGCCCAGGCTCGGCGACAGCACCTTGTTGACCAGGTTGACCTTGGGCAGTCCGGGGATCACGCCGAGGACGACGTCCTCGATGGAGGGCTGCATGGCTGCCGTCAGCGAGACGGTGTCGCCGTCGCAGCTCATGCCCTCCGAGATCCACAGGATGGTGATCTCGTCTATGCCCTTGGCTTCGGTGGTGGGGCTCTGGGTGGTCATGTCGCCTGCCTTCGCTGCGGTCGGGGGTCGCCCAGGGGTTCGACCTCGTCGGGTCGGAAGTAGTGGAAACGGCCGTACCAGCCGTGCAGTTCGGCCGCCGGGTCGTCGTCTACGGTCACCGCGAGATGCGTGCTGCCGTCCACGTCGTGGAAGACCGCGGAGACGCGCGCCGTCCGCCCCTCCAGGAACATGTCCTGCGCGTCGGAGCCCCGCTTGCGCGGGCGCAGCCGCACCGCGGTGCCGCCGCCGACTTCCACGCCGTCCACGAGCACCGTGTCGGTCGTGGGGGACAGGCCCTCGTCACCGCCCTCCTGCCACCAGGCGGGACGGCTTGCGGAGGACATCGGGGACGGCTCGGCCGGGGAGACCGGGGAGACCGGGGAGACCGGGGAGACCGGGGACGCCGGGGACGCCGGGGACAGCGAGCGGATGGCGCCGTGCAGGCGGGAGAACACCTCCGGGGGCATGCTGTCCACGCGGTCGAGGATGCGCGCGGCGCGCGGGTCGGTGGCCCGGGCCTCGGCCTTCTCCTCGTCCGTCAGCAGCATCGTGCGCAGCGTCAGAATCTCGTCGATCTCCGCCGCGTCGTGCAGATCGCCCGGGCTCTCGGGGGCCACCCGCGGATGATCGGGAAGGATGATGGGGGAGGAGAGCAGCACCGGGCCGGTGCAGCCGTCCTCCGTGCCGTCCGACTCGGGCGCCGGTCCGCCGAGCACCGGGAACGTGAAGGCGTTGCGGCAGCCGCGCGCCTGCTCGCGAAGTGCCTCCGGCGGGTCGATCAGCGAGACGAACTCCAGGCCCCGGCCGCCGAGCAGGGTGTGGGCGGCGAGCAGCGCGTGCCGCAGCGCCTCGCCGCGTACGCCGCCGGTCTCCGGGGAGCGGCCGGTGTTCTCGGTGCGCACGCACACCCGGTAGAGGCCGTCCGCGAGCCGTTCGGCCCCGGCCGTGGTACGCGCCCGTACCGCCTCGCGGGTGCGTACGATCCGCCCCGCGCCCTTGGACAGCGCCTCCGTCTCGCGCGCGGCGGGTGCGCCCGAAGGCGCCGCGCACACGCCGCGCAGCAGGTCCGCCAGCGGCCACACCAGCTCCACCTCGTGCGGTACGGCCTCGTCGAAGCTGAGCTGGACCCCGCCGTCGGCCGTCAGCAGGGACTCGACCGGGCGGTGCCCGCTGTCGCCGTCGGCCGCCTCGACCTGTTTGCGCTGCATCTGGAGGTAGCGCACCCGCACCCGCAGCTCCGCGTCCGGCCCCTCGGCGCGCACCAGGCACTCGGTGCGCTGGTACCAGGAGTCCGCCGAGCCGGAGATGCCCTCGGTGACCGGCCCGTCCGCCTCCACCCAGTCCCGGGGCGGGAGCACCCCGAACTGCCAGCGGACGCGGTTCTTGGCCGAGGAGCGGCGGTACGGGTAGAGGAGATAGCCCTCGTAGAGGACGGCGTCGGCGACGGCGCCCATCCCCGCGAGGGCGTCCGGCGCGGCGGGGCCGTCACCGGGCGCGAAGGCACACGCCGTGCCGCCCTCGCCGCCGCTCGTGTCCACCATGCCGCCTCCTCGCCGTGCCGGTGCAGTGGTCCATGCCTTCCACTCACCGTCACATCAGTCACGCACCCTCGCCCCTCAGGCCCACGCCGGTTGGGCCGGGCGGGTGAGCGGGCATATGCGCGCGGAGGTATCCCGGGCGGGCGGAGCGAGGGGTCCCCGCCTGGAGGGGGGCGAGGGGTTCCGGTCGGTCCCCCGCCCGGACGGTGCCGAGGCGTCCCGGCCCGGACGCCCTACTCGCCTTCCGCGTCCGGATGGTCGTCGGGCGCGTGCTCCCCGCGCGCCGCGTCCTCGTGTCGCCCGCGCCGCGAGCGCACCGTCTCCACCAGCAGCGGGATCAGGGAGAGCACGACGATGACGCCGACCAGCGGCAGCAGATAGTCGTCCACGTGGGACACCGAGGAACCGAGGGCGTACCCCACGAGCACCAGGCTCTGCGACCAGAGGATGCCGCCCACCGCCTGCCACAGCGTGAACGTGCCGAGCGGCACGCCGAGGGCGCCCGCCGCCGGGTGCAGCACCGAGCGCAGCATGGGGATGAAGCGGCCGATCACCAGCGCCTTGCCGTAGCCGTAGCGGGCCAGGAGGCGTTCCGCGCGCTCGGCGCCCTCCTTGACCCGTCTGCTGGAGGTACGGGTGAGCAGCGGGCGTCCGCCGTGCCGTCCGATGAGGTAGCCGACCTGGCCGCCCGCCACCGCCCCGGCCGCCGCGCACAGCATGACCTGCCAGAGCACCAGCCGGGGCGGCCGCCCGTCGGCTCCGGCGCACAGCACCCCGGCCGGGAACAGCAGCGTGTCGCCGGGCAGGAAGAAGCCGAAGACCAGCAGTCCCGACTCCGCGAACGTCACCACCAGGACGCCGAGCGCGCCGAAGGCGGCCAGCAGCGAGGCGCTGTCCGTGGGGTTGACGGCTTCCACCCCATCGCCTCCCGGTCCGTCGCTCGGTAGCCTCCCGCCCAGTGTCGCCCGGACCCGGCGCCACCGCCCGCAGACGCCGCGCACCGCGAGCCGCGCGCGTGCGGTGAGGGGTCCCTGCGGGAGTCGGCCCGAAAACCCTCTGTCCGTGCCCCACCACTGCCCGTACACTGCCGATTCACAGGGGCACGGGGGCAGTTGACGGGGGGAGCCGCCATGTCGGACACACCGTACGGTCCTGCCGGGACACCGGGGTATCCCATGCCCCCGGTGCCGCCGATGCCGTCGAGCCCGCCGCCCGCACCGCCCGACCCGCTGCGCGCGGCCGCCGTCGGCCTGCTCAATCTGAGCGGGCTCGGCCTCGGCTACGTCCTGCTGCGAAGATGGTTCCTCGCCGCCGCCTGCTGGGTCGCGACCGCCGTCCTGCTGCTGGTCGCGCTGCCCGCCGACCCCGACGGCGTCCCGGCCGGCGCGCTCGCCGGCTACGCCGTCGTCCTGGTCCTCGCCGCCGCGCACGGCGCGTTCACCGCCCTGCGCACCCGGCTCACCTGGCCCTCCACGGCCCCCCTCGCGCTCGCCCTCGGAGTGCTGCTGCTCGCGGTACCGGCCGGCGGCACCCTCTGGTACCGCGACGCCCGCGAGGAAGCCGTCCAGCAGGCCCTGCTCGACCGGCTGCACCGCGCCGACGAGAAGGTGGCGGCCGCGGGCCGGCACTCCTTCTCCTCCTCCCGCGCCGACTACCGCGACGCCCTGGACGTCTACCAGGACCTCGCCGTCCACCACGCGGGCTCCCGCGCCGCCGGCCAGGTGCCCGACAGCCTGCGCACCTACTACCGCACCGTCGGCGCCCCCTACACGGGCCGGGACTACTGCGGTGCGATCGAGCCGCTGACGTACCTGCGGACCGTGCCGCGCACCATCCCCGGCGACCGGCTGGGCCCGCTCGCCCACTGGCCCGACGACCGGCTCGCCACCTCGCTCTACGAGTGCGGAGCCGCCGCCCTCTCCGGGGACGGCGAGGGCTGGGTGGAGCACTTCGGCGACCTGCTCGGCACCTTCCCCGGCTCGGGGGCGGCCGCCAAGGTCGCCCCGGCCGTCGAGTCGGCCGTGGCCGAGGCGCAGAAGGACGTCGGCGGAAAGGCGCCCTGCCCCGCCGTGGAGCGGCTGCGCGACCTGAACACCCGCGCCCTCACCCTCGCCAACTCGGCCGGCCGGTCCGCCGCCCAGCTGACCGCCACGGCGGGCCGCGCGAAGCGGAGCGGGGACGAGGGGGCGTACGACTGCGGGATCGACCAGTACAAGGACCGCGAGTTCTCCGCCGCGCAGAAGACCATGGAGGACTACGCCGCCCACGCCAAGGGCGACAAGCGGGAGCGGGCCCGGAAGATAGCCATCGGCGCCGAGGTCGCCCAGACCGTCCCCGCCGCCGGGAAGAAGCTGCCCACCACCGCCTCCGGCGGCGGCATCTCCGTCACGGTGAAGAACGACAGCCCGGACGACATCACCGTCCTCTACACCGGCCCGGTCACCGGCAGCTTCACCCTCAAGGGCTGCGGGAGCTGCCGCGCGTACTCCTTCACCGACACCCTCTCGCCGGGCTTCAAGCCCTGCGACGACAGCGGGAAGAACTATCCGAAGCGCACGATCAGCCTGCCCGTCGGCACCACGTACTTCGTCCACAAGCCCAACGGCACCAGTACGGCCACTCCCGCCTCCGACACGGCGAAGATCCGCTCGGGCTACATCTACACCGAATGCGCCTACACCTCACGGACGTTCGGCAACTGACGCACTGTCACACCCGCGCCGGAGTGCGGTCCAGCCACGCCCGGTATACCGGTGACTGCGCGGCCACCTCCCAGTAGGCGTCGGCCAGTTCGGCGTAACCGTCCTCCAACTCGGCTTCGGTGCGCGCCGCGAGGAGCAGCCGTACCCCGATGAGGTCGCCGCGCAGCGGCCGGATGGCGAGGTCGGAGCGGGGCCGCGCGGTGGGCTGGCTGACCGTGACCACCTCGCCGGTGGCGGCCAGGGTGTAGGCGGTGAGGTAGTCGCCGTGCAGCAGCCGCGGCTCGATCCCCGCCTCGCGCAGCACCCGGCACAGCGCGTCCCACTCGCCGTCCACCGTGGAGTCCACCATCCAGCGCTCGCCCGCCAGGTCCGCGAGCCGCACCTCGTGCCGGGCGGCGGCCGGATGGTCGGCGGCGAGCGAGACGAACTGCGGCTCCCGCTGCACCAGGACCCGCAGACTGAGCCCGGCCGGGACGCGCAGCGGACTGCCCTCCACCTCGTGCACGAAGGCCAGGTCGAGCCCGCCCTCGGCGACCATCCGCAGCAGCGCGTTCGCGGACGCGTCCACGTGCAGCGTGGGGTCGGCCGGGGGCAGCCGGGCGCGCAGCCGCCGCAGCCAGCCCGGCAGCGCCCGGCTGGCCGTCGCCCCGATGCGCGGCCGGGGCCCGCCCGGCGCCCGCGCCGCCGCGGCCCGCGCCTCCACGACGAGCGCGCCCAGCTCGCGCACCAGCGGCCGCGCCCGGCCCAGGACCAGCCGGCCCAGCGGGGTGGGACGGCAGCCGGTGCGTTCCCGGGTGAACAGCCGCCCGCCCAGGGCCTGTTCTATGCGCCGCAGCTGCGTGCTCAACGACGGCTGCGCCAGGCCCAGTTCACGGGCGGCGCGATGCAGGCTGCCTGCGTCGGCGATGGCGCACAGCACGCGCAGATGTCTGACCTCAAGATCCATGCCGGGAGCCTAGGTGGGGGCTGTGAGGCGGCGCCAGAGGTTCAAATCAGGGCGCAGCGGGGCGAGTTGACGGCGATAGCCTCGCGCTATCCCTACTTGCCATCATCCGCCGGGAGTTGCTCTCACCGAGACTCGGGGGCAACCGATCGTTCACCCCACGGAACGAGTAGGAGCCCCCCACATGAAGTCCTTCCGTACCCCTGCCCTGTCCGCGAAGGCCACCAGAGGCATGCTCGCCCTCGGTCTGGGCCTCGCCTGCGCCGCCCTCGGCACCGCGGCCCCGGCCCACGCGGCCCCCGCCGCCCCGCACGCCCACTTCACCGGCTCGGGCGAAGAGGCCGCGCAGAACAAGGCCTTCTTCGAGGCCGTCCTCACCTCGGTCGCGAAGAAGCAGGCCGCGCACCCGAGCCTGGCGGCGGCGGTCACCGTCTACTACAACGCCTCCCAGGCGCCCAGCTTCAGCTCCCAGATAGCCAGCGCCGCGTCCATCTGGAACGGCTCCGTCTCCAACGTCAAGCTCCAGGCCACCTCGGGCAGCGCCGACTTCTCCTACTACGAGGGCAGCGACCCGCAGGGCTCGTACGCCTCCACCGACGGCCACGGCGCCGGCTACATCTTCCTCGACTACGCGCAGAACCAGCAGTACGACTCCATCCGCGTCACCGCCCACGAGACCGGCCACGTCCTGGGCCTGCCCGACCACTACAGCGGCCCGTGCAGCGAACTGATGTCGGGCGGCGGCCCCGGCCCGTCCTGCACCAACCGCTACCCGGACGGCAACGAGCGCGCCCGCGTCAACCAGCTCTGGGCGGCGGGCCTGGCGAAGGCGCTGCAGAAGGTGAACGCGGCGCGCTGACCCCGGCGCGGCATGGCATGCGGGGCGGCGGCGGTGCGGACATCCGCACCGCCGCCGTGTCCGTGCGCCGGCCGCTACGCCACCCGGGACCGCGGCGGCCGTTCGATCAGGTTCTGCACCGCGCGGCTCAGGACCAGGACGCCCGCGATGATCAGGAGCGCGCCGCATGCCTCGGGGACCAGCCACCAGCCCGTGCGGATGCGCTCCCCGAACAGGGTGATGCCGAGGGCGAGGCTGACCACCGCGTCGCCGATGGTCAGCGCGGGCTGCGCGGCGGCGAGCGGGCCCGCCTGGAGGGCGTTCTCCAGCAGGAGGACCGCCGCCGTGCCGGCCAGGGCGAAACCGTAGGTCTGCCAGGACAGCAGGAACGCCTCGAAGCCCTCGTCCGCGAAGGTGCCGGTGGCCGACTTCAGCAGCGCGGCCGTGAGCGCGTTGGCGATCGCGGACCCCGACGCCAGCAGCGCCGCCCGCCCGGTCGGGGAGCGCCCGTGCCGGGCCAGCAGGGTGACGGCCACGATCGCCCCGACGCACAGCACCAGGGCCGGCACCCAGTGGGTCAGCGGCGCCTGGTCGCGGGCCCCGTACGGCGCCGCCGCGGCGAGCATCACCGCGAGCCCCAGCACCACCGAGCCGACGCCCCACCAGCCGTAGGCGGGCAGATGCCGGTGCAGCAGCGGGCCCACCACGAGGAGCGCGAAGGGCAGCTCCAGGATGAACAGCGGCTGCACCAGCGCCAGCGGGCCGTTGACGAGGGCCAGGCTCTGGAAGATCGCCGCGCCGATCACCCCGGCGATGCCGATCAGCCAGGCGGGGCGGCGCACCAGGTCCGCCAGCAGCCGCAGACCGCTCTTGGAGCTGACCGAGGCCGCCTTGCGCTGGAAAGCGGTGCCCACGGCATTGCTCGCGGCACCGGCGACGGCGAACACCGCGGCAAGTTCGATCACTACCGTCTCCCGCCTGCGGGTCGTCCACGTACCGGAGTCCAGGTCCCGGAGGAGCCCGGAGGCGCTTCGGGCTTCCCCAGCCTACGAAAGCCCACGCCATCGCGCCGCCGGGGCGCCCTGCGCCGCCGGGTCCGGATCCCGTTTCACTCGAACGGGTCATCATCTCCGTGATGTCCCGCTTCGCCGCATGACGGGGCGTATGGCGGAGAGACATCCGACATGCACGAATCGACACCCGACAGCCCCCTCCCGGCGCCGCGAGCCGCGCCCGGGTCCGACGTGGTGTTCACGGCCGACTTCACCTCGGAGAGACAGTGGGTCGCGGGCCACTCCTGGGCCTATCCGAACGGCGGCCCGGTCAACCCGGGCGACGACAAACTCGACTACCTCGTCCCCGACCCCGCCTACAGCCGCTCGGGCGTCTTCCGGGCCCGCCGCCGCCCGGACGGCAAGTGGAACACCGGGCTGCTCACCACCGAGGGCAGCCGCGACGGCTTCATGGTCCGCACCGGGGACGTCCTGGAGGCCCGGGTGCGGCTGCCCGTCGAGACCGGCGCCTGGCCCGCGATCTGGACCTGGCGGGACGGCGGCCAGGAGGTCGACGTCTTCGAGTACCACCCGGACAACCCCGACCTGCTGGAACTCACCAACCACGTACGCGGCAGCAACAGCTACTTCCGCGACCGCGCGATCCGCCCCGGCGCCTGGGTCGACCTGCGCACCGAGTTCGGCACCAGCTCCGTCGTGTGGTCCGTCAACGGCACGGTGGCCTTCGCCGACCGCCGGGGCACCGGACGCGGCTGGCACGCCTACCTCATCGTCAACCTCTCGGTCTGCGGCGGCCGCTACCACCCGCCGCCCGCGCGCGGCACCACCGAGATGTCGTACACGGTCAGCAGTCTCGTCGTACGCCGCCCGGCGGGCCGGGGCGCGGTGGCCGGCGCGGGGGAGGGGGTGGCGCCGGAGGAGGAACAGCCGGTCTGATCCGGTGGCGGGGGATCAGGGGCGGACGAGGGCCTTGAGGACCTGGCGTCCGGCCATGGCCCGGTAGGCGTCCGGGGTCCGGTCGAGGGGGAAGGTCCGGTCGAAGACGCGGCCGGGGGCGATGGTGCCGTCGAGCACGTCGGGCAGGAGCCGCTCGATGTAGGCGCGGGCGGGACTGGCGCCGCCGGTCAGGGTGATGTTCCGCAGGAACCCGGCCCGGCCGAGCGGCCCTTCCTCGTACTGCGGCACCCCCAGCCGGCTGACGGTGCCGCCGTCCAGGACGGCGCCCAGGGCGGTGTCGAGCGCCTGGCGGGTGCCGACGGCCTCGATCACCTTGTCCACGCCGCCGGCCGTGCCGGTCAGCTCACGGATGCGGGCGACGCCCTCCGCACCGCGCTCGGCGACCACGTCGGTGGCGCCGAACTCCCGTCCCAGAGCGGTGCGTTCCGCGTGACGGCCCGCGAGCACGATCCGCTCGGCGCCCAGCCGCCTCGCGGCGATCACCGCGCACAGACCGACCGCGCCGTCCCCGACGACCAGCACCGTGTCCCCGCGGCGGACCCCCGCGGTGACCGCGCCGTGGTGGCCGGTGGTCATCACGTCCGACAGGGCCAGCAGCGACGGCACCAGCGCGGAGTCGGCGGCCACCGGGAGCCTCACCAGGGTGCCGTCCGCGTACGGGACACGGACGGCTTCGCCCTGCCCGCCGTCGACGCCGTCGAAGCCGTACCGGCCGCCGTTGCGGCACGAGATCTGCAGGCCCTTGGCGCAGTAGCCGCAGGTGTTGTCGCTGTAGGTGAAGGGGGCGACGACCAGGTCCCCCGCCTTCAGCCCGGTCACGTCGGCGCCGGTCTCCTCGACGACGCCGAGGAACTCGTGGCCCATCGGGCGGCCGGTGGCGGTCGCGGGCATCGACCCGTACGGCCACAGATCGCTGCCGCACACGCACGCGGCCACCGTGCGCACCACGGCGTCGGCCGGGTGGACGATCTTCGGGTCGGGCCGGTCCTCGACGCGGACGTCTCCGGCTCCGTACATCACTGCTGCACGCATGAGGGGGGTTGCTCCAAAGAGGGAAGGGGGTGGTCAGCGTTCGAGCAGCCGGGCCTGAGCCTCGCTGTGGGTGTCTCCGGCGGCGGGCGGCAGGGCGGCGAGCTTGTCCAGCTGCTCGGCGGTCAGCGTGAGCGCGTCGGCGGCGGTGTTCTCCTCGACGCGGGCGACCCGCTTGGTGCCGGGGATCGGGGCGATGTCGTCGCCCTGGGCGAGGAGCCAGGCCAGTGCCACCTGGGCGGGGGTGGCGCCGGCCTCGGCGGCCACGGCCCTGACCTCGTCGGCGAGCGCGAGGTTGTGCCGGAAGTTCTCGCCGGTGAAGCGGGGGTTGCCGCGCCGGAAGTCGTCCTCGTCGAACTGGTCGGTGGAGCGGACGGCGCCGGTCAGCAGACCGCGGCCCAGCGGGGAGAACGGCACCAGGCCGATGTTCAGCTCCCGCAGGACGGGCAGGACCCGGTCCTCGATCCCGCGCGTCCACAGCGAGTACTCGGACTGGACCGCGGTGACCGGCTGGACGGCGTGGGCGCGGCGGATCGTGTCCGGCCCGGCCTCGGAGAGCCCGAAGGCGCGCACCTTGCCCTCGGCGATCAGCTCGGCGACAGCGCCGGCGGTCTCCTCGATCGGTGTGTCCGGGTCCACCCGGTGCTGGTAGTACAGGTCGATGTGGTCGGTGCCCAGCCGCTTCAGGGAGCCCTCGACGGCGGTGCGGATGTTGGCGGGGCGGGAGTCCAGGTGCCGGGCGCCGTCGCCGCCGTGGGAGACCAGGCCGAACTTCGTGGCCAGCACCACTTGGTCCCGGCGGCCCTTCAGCGCCCGCCCGAGCAACTCCTCGTTCGTGTAGGGCCCGTAGATCTCGGCGGTGTCGACGAACGTGACGCCCAGCTCCAGCGCCCGGTGCACGGTCCTGATCGACTCCGCGTCGTCGGTGCCGGAACCGGTGTAACCGTGGGACATCCCCATCGCACCGAGCCCGATCCGGGAAACCTCCAGGTCACGCAGTTTGATGTAGCGCATCTCGCTCCTTTCCGATCGTGGTGTGTCCGGCCCGTTCACCCTCCTCCGGATCGCGCCGGTGTGGCAGGGCGGGTTCTTCGGGGGTAATGACAGGGCCCCCCTCGCCCCCGCCCGGCGCATGCCCGGTGGGCGAGACTGGGGACATGGCATCCGAGAGCGCGCACAGCGAGAGTGCCGAGCTGGGCCGCTTCCTGCGCGCCCGCCGGACCCAGACCAGCCCCCGGCACGTCGGCCTCACCGTGGGCCCGGGCATCCGCCGCACCCCCGGCCTGCGCCGCGAGGAGCTGGCCACCCTCGCCGGCATCAGCATCGACTACTACGTGCGCCTGGAACGCGGCAAGGAGACCCGCCCCAGCCCCGCCGTCCTCGACTCGCTCGCCCGCGCCCTGCTCATGGACGACCGGGAACACCAGCACCTGCGCGAACTCGCCGCCCGCGCCGCCCGTTACGCCCCCGAACCACCGCCCGCGCCCAGCCGCACCGTGCGCCCGCACCTGAAGCTGCTGCTGGAGTCCCTGCGCCCGGACCCGGCCTACGTCATCAGCCGCAGCATGGACCTGCTCGCCTGGAATCCCGGCGGCCTCGCCCTGTACGCGGGGCTGGACGACTGGCCCGCCACACAGCGCAACATCGCCCGCTACCTCTTCCTCCATCCCGCGGCCCGCGACCTGTTCCCCCACTGGGAGCGCCAGATCACCGGCTGCGTCGCCCGTCTGCGCGCCATCGCCGGAACCGCCCCGGACGCTCCCGACCTCACCAGCCTCGTCGGCGAACTCCTCCTCAAGAGCCCCGACTTCGCGGGACTGTGGGAGCGCTACGAGGTGACCGGACGCAAACCCGCGCACAAGACCTTCCTGCACCCCCGGGTCGGCACGCTCACCCTCACCTCGCAGTCGCTCCAGGTGGAAGGCACCCCCGGCCAGCGCATCGTCGTCTACACCGCCGAACCCGGCACCCCCGACTACGACGCCCTGCTCCTGCTCGACATGAGCGCACCGAGGCCGGCGCAAGGACAGTCGGAGGTCACCGGCCGGCAGACGTGAGACCGGTGACCGTTGCCCGTGGGGCGCGTGCTGACTAGCCTGTGTTCGCCCCGTCGATCGCCGGCCGGGGTGTCGAACACGGGTGACGGACCGCCGCGCCCGGAAGCAGGCAAGGAGGCCGTACGTGGGACGCCTCGTGCCCGCCGTGACGCGGGCCCTCGACATCCTGGAGCTGTTCCTGGAGGGGGACGGAACACTCTCCGCGCCCGACATCGTGCGCAGACTCCGGCTCCCGCGCACCACCGTGCACGAGCTGGTCACCACCCTCGCCGCCCGCTCCTACCTGGTCCCGGTCCCCGGCCGGCCCGGCCGCTACCGGCTCGGGGTGCGCCCGTACCAGCTCGGCAGCCGGTACGCCGAGCAGCTCGACCTCGCCGCCGAGGGCCGGGAGGTGGCCCGCAGCGTCGCCGAGACCTGCGACGAGACGGTCCATGTGGCGCTCCTTGAGGACACCGATGTCATCTACATCGCCAAGGTCGACTCCACACACGCGGTCCGCATGGTCTCGGCGGCCGGGCGCAGACTGCCCGCGCACTGCACGGCGGTCGGCAAGATGCTGCTGGCCTCGCTGCCCGAACCGGAGCTCGCCGCCCGCGTCCCGGACGGCGCCGAACTGGCCGCGATGACCCCGGACAGCCTCACCGATCCCGCCCGACTGCGGGACGCGCTCGCGGAGATCCGGCGCCGGGGCGTCGCGGTGGAGCGCCGGGAGTCCAACCCGGACGTGAGCTGCGTGGCCGCCCCCGTCCGCGACCGCACCGGCCGGGTCGTCGCCGCCCTGTCCATCTCGGTGCCGACGGTCCGCTGGAGCGAGGAACGCCGTACGGAACTGGAGGCGCTGGCCGTCAAGGGCGCCGCCGAACTCTCCGGGCGGCTCGGCTTCCGGGAGGCGGCGTGAGCACGTACGAGGTCGCCGTCGAGGCGCGGGCGGAACTCGGCGAGGGTCCGACCTGGGACCCGGCCGGCGCGCGTCTGCTGTGGGTCGACGTCCTGGCGAGCCGGGTGCACACCTACGACCCCGCCACCGGCCGCCGCACGGTCCACGACACCGGAGAGCACGTCGGCGCCGCCAAGCCCCGCGCGCACGGCGGCCTGGTGCTCAACCTGCGCGACGGCGTCGGCCTCCTCGACCCCGACGGCGCCTTCCGCTGGCTGCGCTACGACCCGGTGCCGGGCCGCCGCGCCAACGACGCGGCCGTCGCCCCCGACGGCTCGCTGTGGGCCGGCACCATGCGCTACGACGAGGCCCCCGGCGGCGGCACCCTCACCCGTCTGACCGGCGACGGCACCGCCGAACCGGTCCTCACCGACGTCGCCGTGAGCAACGGCATCGGCTGGAGCCCGGACGGCACGCGGATGTACTACATCGACAGCCCCACCCGGCGAATCGACGTCTTCGACTACGACGGCGAACGCGTCCGCAACCGGCGCACCCTGGCCGTGATCGAGGACGGCGCGGGCTTCCCGGACGGGCTGACCGTCGACGCGGCCGGCGGTGTCTGGGTGGCGCTGTGGGACGGCGGCGCGGTCCGCCGCTACACCCCCGCCGGCGCGCTGGACCGGGAGATCCGGCTCCCGGCCCCGCGCACCACGGCCTGCGCCTTCGGCGGCCCCGGCCTGACCGACCTGTACGTCACCACCGCCCGCGTCGGCCTCACCGAGCCCACACCCCTGTCGGGGTCGGTCCTTGTGGTGCCGGGCGCGGGGGAGGGGCTGCCGCAGCCGCCGTTCCAGGGGTGAAGTCGCCTTCTGCGCAGCCCGGTTCACGCTCCCGATCTGCGCTTGTTCCACACGTCGAAGCCGACCGCCAGCAGCAACGCGAGGCCCTTGATGACCTGTTGCCAGTCGGTGCCGACGCTCAGCAGGTTCATCCCGTTGTTCAGCACGCCGAGGACGAGCCCGCCGATGATGGCGCCGAGGACCGTGCCCACGCCGCCGCTCATGGAGGCGCCGCCGATGAACGACGAGGCGATGGCCTCCAGTTCGAAGTTGACGCCGGCCTTCGGTGAGGCCGCGTTGAGCCGGGCGGCGACCACCAGTCCGGCCAGCGCGGCGAGGACGCCCATGTTCAGGAAGACCAGGAAGGTGACCTTCTTGTCCTTCACCCCGGACAGCTTCGCCGCGGGCAGGTTGCCGCCGATCGCGTACACGTGCCGCCCGAAGACCGCGTTGCGCATGAGGTAGCCGTAGCCGACGACCAGGGCGCCGAGGGCGATGAGGATGATCGGGGCGCCCTTGTAGCTGGCGAGCAGCAGGGTCAGGGCGCCGATCGCGGCGACCAGCGCGGCCAGCTTCAGCGCGAAGAGCCTGAGCGGGGGCACCTGGAGCGCGAACTCCCGCTGTCTGCGCCGCCCTTGGACCTCCTGCCAGACCACGGCCACGATCAGCAGCAGGCCAAGGAGCAACGTCGGGTTGTGGTAGTCGGTGTCGGGGCCGAACGCGGGCAGGAAGCCGTTGCCGATCTTCTGGAGCCCCTCCGGGAACGGACCCAGGGTCTGCCCCTTCAGCAGGATCTCCGTCAGCCCCCGGAACAGCAGCATCCCGGCGAGCGTCACGATGAACGACGGGATGCCCAGGTAGGCGATCAGATACCCCTGCACCGCCCCCGCCGCCGCGCCCACCAGCAGACACAGCACCAGCGCCAGTGGCCAAGGCACGTCGTGCCGTACGTTCAGCACCGCCAGGAACGCCCCGACGAACGCGGTCAGCGAGCCCACCGACAGATCGATGTGCCCCGAGATGATCACCAGCATCATCCCGATCGCCAGCACCAGGATGTAGCTGTTCTGGAGCACCAGGTTGGACACGTTGCGCGGCAGCAGCAGATCGCCGTCGGTCCACACCGCGAACAGGACGACGATCAGGCCGAGCGCGATCACCATCCCGTACTGGCGCATGTTGCGGCGCAGGCCGTCCAGCATCAGCCGGAGCACGCCCGGCCCGGCGGGCGGCCCGTCGCGCTCCGGCGGGGCCGGGGCCGTCACGTCCGCGCTCATGGCGTCACCTCTTCGTCTCCGGTCGTCACGCGGTCTCCGGTCATCACGCGTCGTCGTCTCTGGTCATCAGGCGCATCAGCGCTTCCTGGGTGGCTTCCGCCCGTGGCACCTCGCCGGTCAGCCGACCGGCGGACATGGTGTAGATCCGGTCGCACATGCCGAGCAGTTCGGGCAGTTCGGAGGAGATGAAGACCACCGCCCGGCCCTCGGCCGCGAGCCGCCCGATCACGGTGTAGATCTCGTACTTGGCGCCCACGTCGATGCCCCGCGTCGGCTCGTCCAGGATCAGCACGTCCGGGTCCGCGAAGATCCACTTGCTGAGGACGACCTTCTGCTGGTTGCCGCCCGACAGCCGGCCGACCGGCTCCAGCACGGTCGGCGCCTTGATGTTCATCGCGGTACGGAACCCCTCCGCCGCCCGCCGCTCCGCGTGCTCGTCCACGATCCCGCGCCGGGCCACCTTGCCCAGCGCGGTCAGCGAGACGTTGCGGTGCACGGTGTCGATGAGGTTGAGCCCGTAGTGCTTGCGGTCCTCGGTGACGTACGCGATCCCGTGCCCCACCGCCTCCGCCACCGTCCGGGTACGGATCTCCCGGCCGTCCTTGAGCACCGTGCCGCCCGCGTACCGGCCGTAGGAGCGGCCGAACACGTTCATCGCCAGCTCGGTGCGGCCCGCGCCCATCAGCCCGGCGATGCCGACGATCTCGCCCCGGCGCACCTCCAGCGACACGTCGTCCACGACCTTGCGCCGGCGGTCGATCGGATGCCGTACGGTCCAGCCGCGCACCTCCAGCGCCGGAGCGGCGCCCAACTCCGCCTGATGCGGCGGCCGTTCGGGGAAGCGGTGGTCGAGGTCGCGGCCGACCATGCCCGCGATGATCCGCTCCTCGGTGGTCTCCGGCGCCCGCACGTCCAGCGTCTCCACCGAGCGGCCGTCGCGCAGTACGGTCACCGAGTCGGCCACCCGGCGGATCTCGTTCAGCTTGTGCGAGATCACGATGCAGGTGATCCCCTGGGCCTTCAACTCCAGGATGAGATCGAGGAGTTTGCCGCTGTCCTCGTCGTTCAGGGCCGCCGTCGGCTCGTCCAGGATCAGCAGCCGCACCGACTTCGCCAGCGCCTTGGCGATCTCCACCAACTGCTGCTTGCCGACGCCGATGTCCGCGACCCGCGTCTCCGGATGCTCGTCCAGACCGACCCGGCGCAGCAGCTTCGTGGCGTGCCGCAGGGTCTCGGTCCAGTCGATCAGACCGCGCCGGGCGTGCTCGTTGCCGAGGAACAGGTTCTCCGCGAGGGAGAGATACGGTACCAGCGCCAGTTCCTGGTGGATGATGACGATGCCCTGCCGCTCGCTGGCCCGGATGTCCCGGAACCGGCACTCCTCGCCCTCGAAGAGCACCTCGCCCGCGTAACTCCCGTACGGATGAACCCCGGAGAGCACCTTCATCAGGGTGGACTTCCCGGCGCCGTTCTCCCCGCAGATGGCGTGCACCTCGCCCCGCCGGACGGTCAGGGTGACGTCGGACAGGGCCGTGACGCCGGGGAAGGTCTTGACGATCGAGCGCATTTCGAGCACGGGTTCCGTCATGGCCGCGCCTTCCAAGTCGGGGGAGTCGGCCGTCACTTGAGCTGGGACTCGGTGTAGTAGCCGCCGTCGACCAGGACTTCGCGGTAGTTGCCCTTGTCGACGCTGACCGGCTGGAGCAGATAGGCGGGCACGACCTTGGCACCGTTGTCATAGGTCTTGGAGTCGTTGACCTCGGGCTTCTTGTCCTTGAGGGTGGCGTCCACCATGTTCGCGGCGACCTCGGCGAGCTTGCGGGTGTCCTTGTAGACCGTCTGCGTCTGCTCCCCGGCGATGATCGACTTCACCGACGCCAGCTCCGCGTCCTGCCCGGTGACGACCGGCAGCGGCTTGCTCTTCGGGCCGTAGCCGTCCGACTTCAGCGCGGACAGGATGCCGATGGAGATGCCGTCGTACGGGGAGAGCACCGCGTCCACCCGGCCGGAGCGGTACGCCGAGGTCAGCAGGTCCTCCATGCGGTGCTGGGCGGTGGTGCCGTCCCAGCGCAGGGTGGTGACCTGGTTGAGCGCGGTCTGCCCGGACCTCACCACGAGCTGCTTCCTGTCGATGTACGGCTGGAGCACCTTCATCGCGCCGCCGAAGAAGTACTTGGTGTTGTTGTCGTCGTTGGACCCGGCGAACAACTCGATGGAGAACGGCCCCTTCTTGCCGCTGTCCAGCCCCAACGTGTGCGTGATGTACGTGCCTTGCAGCTCGCCGACCTTCTCGTTGTCGAAGGAGGCGTAGTAGTCCACGTTCTTGGTTCCGAGGATCAGCCGGTCGTAGGCGATGACCGGGATGTGGGCGTCGGCGGCCTCCTGGAGCACGTTGTTCAGGGACTTGTTGTCGATCGCCGCGATGATCAGGCCCTTGACGCCCTGCGTGATCAGGTTCTCGATCTGGGCGACCTGGGTGTCCGGGTCGTCCTCGCCGTACACGAGCTTGGTCTTGTACCCCTTGGCGTGCAGGTCCTTGACGACGTTGTCGCCGTCCGCGATCCAGCGCTCGGAGGACTTGGTCGGCATGGCGACGCCGATGGTGCCGCCCTTGGCACCGCCGCCCTTGTCCTCGCTGCCGCCCTCGCCGCTCTGCCCGCAGGCGGTCAGGGTGAGGGCGAGTACGGCGGTCGCGGCGAGGGCGACTCTGCGGGGGCGTGCGGTGTAGCGGTCGCGCATGGGGAACCGTCCTTGTTCGTCTCGGCGTTGGGTGTCTCGGCGTTGAGCGGGTCGGGCCGTGCGGGGTGTGTCCTTCGGGGCAGGCGGTGGTGGTGCGGGTGCTACGGATTCACGCGGTCACGGGGAAGCGGCGCAGGGGGCCGGGGAGGCGGGTGCCGAGCGGGGCCATGCCGTGGTCGGCGCCGTGCCGGGCGAGCAGGTCGAGGACCAGCCGGCCGCGTCGTACCCGCTCCCGCGCGGTGTCCAGGGCGACGCTCCTGAGGTGGGCGCCCCACGGGTAGATGCCGGGCGCCTTCGACAGGCCGAACTTCAGATACAGCGGGGCGCCGCGCCGGATCAGCTCGGCCACCTCGTACATCCGCACCTGGCCGCCGAGGTCGTCCGGCGCCTCGATGTACATGTCCATGGGGGCGCCGGACACCCGGCGGATCTCGGTGAGATGGGCGAGGGTGAGATCACCGGGCACGTTGATCGAGTCGGCGCCCAGCCGCTCGAACACCGCGTAGGAGACCGGGTTGACCGGGCCGATGAGCGCGGAGACCTTCAGCGTGGTGTCCGCCGGGAGCACCCCCGACTCGCGCGCCCGGTGCAGCGCCCACAGCACGCCCTCGTCGGCCACCAGCAGGCAGCGCACGCCCAGTTCGGTCGCGCGCACCGCGTCCTCGACACAGCCGGCCACCGCGTCGTGACCCCGGGCGCGCGGACCGCCGCCGCCCGAGTCGGAGCGTACGGCTCCGCCGGTGTCCCAGGTGCCGCGCGGCCCGGTGAACAGGCAGAGCTCGATGCCGCGTTCGCGGGTCGCCCCGGCCATCTCGGTGATCTCGGCGTCCGTGAGCATCCAGACACCGCTGCCCTGGCTGATCCGGTGCACCGGCACGTCCAGCCGCGCCGCCTCGGCCAGCACGACGGCCAGTGCCTCGGGCCCCTCGCACGACGGGATCTCGGTACGCCAGCTCCCGCCGCCCGGGAAGCAGTGCGGGGAGGCGTCGGCGGGGTCGGGGGCGGGCGCGGCGAGCCCCAGAGCGGCGAGCGCCTGCTCGCCGGGCCTGCGGACTGCCGGAGCGGAAAGGTCGGTCACGGGCTGCCTTTCGTGTTCGGTATGCCGGACAGGGTTCGGATCTTCGGGCGTGCGGGCCTCCTGGTGGCACTGGTGCGCAGGTCAGGGCAGCAGGAGCACCTTCCCGGGTCCCGCCGCTTCGACCGCCCGCGCGAACTCGGTCAGCGGCAGCCGGTGCGACACCAGCGGCAGTGGGTCGAGGAGACCGGCGCCGAACAGCCGTACCGCGTGCGCCCAGGCGACCGGGGGAGCGCCGAAGACCGTCCGCACCTCAAGGCGTCGTACGACGAGGTCGGCGGGGTCCAGCCCCACGGCGCCCGGCGCCGGGATGCCGGTGAGGACCAGGCGGCCGCCGCGCCGGAGCAGGGTGGAGGCGGTGAACGCGGCTTCGGCGGAGCCCGCGGCCTCGATCACCACGTCGTAGCCGCCGGGAAGGTCCGGGCCGCTCACCGCGAAGTCCGTGGCGCCGAACTCCTTTGCCAGCGGCTCGCGTTCGCGGTCGAGCCCCACCACCAGGAGTTCCCTGGGAGAGACCGCGGCGAGGAACCGCACCGCGAGCATCCCGAGCGTCCCCGTGCCGACCACCGCGACCCGCTCGCCCGGCCGGGCGTCGGCCAGCAGGGCGGCGGCCGCGACGCAGGCGGCGGGCTCAAGGAGGGCGGCCGCGGTGAGGTCGGCGTCGTCGGGCAGGGGGTGCAGCAGCCGGGCGGGCAGGGTGAGGGTGGGGGCCATCGCGCCGGGCTGGGTGAAGCCGGTCTCCTCGTACCCCGCCTCGCAGAGCGTGGTCTCGCCCGTGTGACAGCGGGCGCACACCTGGCAGTTGCGGAAACCCTCGCCGACCACCTTGCGGCCGACCAGGTGTTCCGGCACCCCGGCGCCCACCGCGCGGACGGTGCCGGACCACTCGTGCCCCGGGACCACGGGGTAACGCACGTACGGCGCGGGCCGGTTGCCCCGGTACAGCTCGCGGTCGCTGCCGCAGACGCCGACCGCGTGCACGGCGACCAGGGCCTCGCCGGGGCCCGGTTCGCGGGGCGTGTGCGGCTCCAGGCGGTGCGTGCCCGGCGCCTCGACCACCACCTGCACGCTCACCGCGTCGCCCTCCACCCGGACACTCACTTCGTCCCCTTCGGCCGGCGCCGCTCCCAGCCCTCGGCCCACAGGTCGAACCGGGCTTGCTGCTGCGGGAATTCGGCCGCCGCGTCGGTGTCCAGCTCGACGCCGAGGCCGGGGGTGTCGGAGAGGTGGAAGTAGCCGTCGACCACCTCGGGGGCGCCCTTCACCACCGTCTTGATCTCCGCGTCCGCGAAGTCGTTGAAGTGCTCCAGGATCTTGAAGTTCGGGGTGCTGAAGCCGACTTGGAGCGAGGCGGCGGTCAGGACCGGGCCGCCCACGTTGTGCGGGGCGAGCAGCAGGTAGTGGGTCTCGGCGGTCGCGGCCAGCTTGCGGGTCTCCCAGATGCCGCCGATGTGACCGACGTCCGGCTGGAGGATGTCCGCCGCCTGGCTCTCGAACAGCTCCCGGAACTCGATCCGGTCGTGCATCCGTTCCCCGGTGGCGATCGGGACGTCCACCTTGGCGGCCACCTTCTCCAGCGCCTTGAGGTTCTCCGGCGGCACCGGCTCCTCCAGCCAGGCGGGGTCGAAGGGCGCCAGTTCGCGGGCGAGGCGGATCGCGGTGGCGGGGGAGAAGCGGCCGTGCATCTCCAGCATGAGTTCGGTGTCCGGCCCGATCGCGTCCCGTACGGCCTCGATCAGCGAGACGGCGTACCGGGTGCGCTCGTGGTCCAGCTCGAAGTGGCCGGTGCCGAACGGGTCGATCTTCAGCGCCCGGTACCCCCGCGCCACGACCGCGCGGGCCGCCTCGTGGTACGCCTCCGGAGTGCGCTCGGTGGTGTACCAGCCGTTCGCGTACGCCTTGACGCGGTCGGTGACCTTTCCGCCGAGCAGCTGCCACACCGGTACGCCGAGCGCCTTGCCCCTGATGTCCCAGCAGGCCGTCTCGACCACCGCGATGCCCGACATCACGATCTCCCCGGCCCGGCCGAAGTCGCCGTACTTCATCCGGCGGGCCAGGTCCTCCACGGCGAACGGGTCCGAGCCCGCGATGTGGTTGGCCTCGGCCTCCCGCAGATAGCCGATCAGGGCGTCGGTGTGCCCGAGCATCCGGGTCTCCCCGACGCCGGTGAGCCCCTCGTCCGTGTGGACCTGCACATAGGTCAGGTTCCGCCACGGTGTGCCGACCACATGGGTGCTGATTCCGGTGATACGCACGCCCCGCCCACCCCTCGGTGTTCGAAATTTCGTCATGCGTTCGAAATGCTGGCGTGACAGTAGGGAGGGGGCGCGGGGGGTGTCAATGGGTTGAGCGGGCAACCGTTCCGGCAAGCGGAGGTGGACCAGCTCTAGTCCCGCTTCTCGTACCGCTCGCGCGCCAGCTCGCGCACGTCGCCGATCGTGCTCCACTCGTTCCCGCCCAGCCTGGCCAGGGGGCGCAGCAATCCGATGTCGGGCCGCCCGTCCACCAGGGCGTCCTCGTCGACGACCACGTGCACGACCCGGCCGAACACCACCGTCGAGTCGCCCAGGCCCAGCGTCGCGTGCAGCACGCACTCGATCGCCGCCGGCGAGTCAGCCACACGCGGCGGACGCACCTTCAGCGAGGGCTCCTGTGCGATGCCCACGGCGTCGAACTCGCCCTCGTCGCGCGGGAAGTCGGTCGCGGTCGCGTTGATCTCGGCGAACAGCGGCTCCGGAGCGAGATTGACGACGAACTCCCCGGTGGCCTCCACGTTGTGCAGCGAGTCCTTCCGCCCCACCGAGGTGAACTGCACGATCGGCGGGTCGGTGGAGGCGACCGTGAAGAAGGAGTGCGGAGCGAGGTTCGGCAGAGAGCGGTCCGGGCTGACCGTGGACACCCAAGCGATCGGCCGCGGCACCACCACCGAGGTGAGCAGGCGGTAGAAGTCGCGGGCGGGCATGTTCGCAGGATCGAAGTCAACGCGCATACCTGTAAGTATCCAGGTCGGCACGGAGGCGGCGAATCGTAGCCCGGATCGCAGCACCGCCAAGCCCTGGTCCCGACGGAAAGTGCCCGATGCCGGCAGGCGCCGAGCCCTGGAACACCACCGCCATGACCAACCGACCCCTCCGCTCACCCTCCCGTTCCAGGCCGAACGGGCCTCCTTCGTTACCTCCGGCTGGAAGGGAGTCGTCGGAGATGAGAGAGCGGGCGCGGACGCTGCTCCAACTGCCGGCCCGGGAACGCGGCTGGACGGCCCCGCCTGTCGACGGCTTCGGCCGCTGGCGATAATCGACCGATGAGCGCCATCGACCGACCTATGCCGCCCCTGAACACCGACGAGCGCACGACGCTTGAGAGCTGGCTCGACTTTCACCGCACCACACTGGCCATGAAGTGCGAGGGTCTGGACGATGAGCAGGCCGCCGTCGCGTCCGTGCCGCCGTCCGGCTTCACGTTGACGGGCCTGGTCCAGCACATGGCGGAGGTGGAGCGGAACTGGTTCCGCCGCGTGCTCGCCGGCGAACAGGCCCCGCCCATCTACGACCCGCAGGCCGACCCGGATGCCCCCGACGGCGGTTTCGACGTGGCTGAGGGCGCCGCCCTGAGCGACGCCCTCGCCACCTGGCACGCGGAGATCGCCCGCGCCCGCGAGCACTGCGCCGACCGTGCGCTGACCGATACGGGCCGCTTCATGGAGCAGGACGTCAACCTCCGCTGGATCTACGTCCACATGATCGAGGAGTACGCCCGCCACAACGGCCACGCCGACCTCGTCCGGGAACGCATCGATGGCACCACCGGCGTTTAGCGCCGGATCAGGCAGCGTCAGCCCTGGCGACGACAGCGCGTAGGCGCTGGTCGCCGGGGCGGCCTGAGCCGAGCGGAATTCCGGAGTTCCCCCGAAGCAGTTCAACTCGGGGAGCGCATCAAGGACTTCACCAGGGAAGCATCAGCGAACAGGCTCGGAGCCACGACTCCCCTGGCCATCGAGAGCTGACCTTCAGAACCCCAACTCGGCAAGGATCGCCGCCTCCTTCTCCGGGGAGATCCCATGCTCGGCCCAACGAGGATGCTCGACGGGTACCCCGCCAGACTGCGTCCACTCCCACGTAGCGCGAACGGTCTCCGTGAGAGGCCGGCATCGGAGACCGGCCACCTGCGCGCCCGAAGAATCGACGTTCCATACGCCCGTATTGGTGCGCCAGAGCGGCAGCTCGGTCCACTGCCGCACGCCGTGCGCCACGAGGAGATCGTCAGGTGCCCAGACAAGCTCGCCGGCGCCCCCGGTCGCATCGACGCAGGTGCCGAGGAAGCCGCCCACGGTCGCGTGGTCCAACGGCGCGGTCACGTTGAACTCACCACCGCTTGACGAAGCAGCCTGCTCCAGCGCGAACGCTGCCACGTCGCGTACATCCACCGGTTGGATCGCCTTGTCCGGGACGCCCGGAGCAAGGATCGCCCCACCCTTGGAAGCCCGCCGCAGCCACCACGGAAGGCGGCCCACGTATTCCCCGGGCCCCAGGATGACGCCAGGCCGCAGGATCGAGACACGGGAAGCGCCGAACGCCTCCTTCGCCGCACGCTCGGCGCCGGCCTTCTGCCGACCGTAGTACCAGTCCGGTCCGTCCCAATTCGCCGGAAGACGACCATAGTTCACGTCGGCGTCAGCGGGTGCGTCGAGCAGCTCCGAGGATTCCGTGAGCGGCTCGTCCGGCCATCCGCGGTAGGCGTTCACGGTCGAGATATAGACGTACTTCCGCGCGACGGGTTCCAGTGCCCGCGCTCCCGCCAGCACGTCGCGCGGGGCAAGCTCGGAGGCCGAGGTGTCGACCACGGCATCCCAAGGCCCCTGCTGCGCCAAGCGCACCAGATCCCCGCGTACGGTGCGATCTCCGTGAATCTCGCGCGTTCCGTCCGGCGCGGAGCCGGACCTTCCCCTGTTGAAGGCATCCACCGACCACCCTTGATCGAGTGCGGCCTGAACAACTGCCCGTCCGAGGAACCAGGTTCCGCCAAGCACCAGAATCTGCACGACGCCGATCCTGCCCCTCCGTTTGCCCTGTGTGCCACCACCACGGCATGTCCCGCGTTGCCCGACCGGCTGGGGAGCCATCGAGGCCGTTCGGGGCAGGAGCCTGCTCGATGTGCCGCTCGATGCCACGCGGATTCTCTTGCAGCCAGCCTGGCGGCATGTCCATCTCCTGGCGGTCCAGCGTCACAGCGTTCGAGCGGATTCCGGGCCGGCATGGCGTCGCCGCTGGCGCCTGCACCGTGGAGGCGGCGTGGGCTGCCTTCGAGGAGTTCATGCAGATGCCGGTCGAGGGCGTTGAGGGGCCTGAGGGCCACGGGGACGGCTTCCTAGTCGAGTGGGGCGTCTGGCACTGGACCGGAAACCGGCCCGCGCTGTCCCTTAAGCGACTGCCGACGGTCAACGAGGACGGCGATCGGCAGCATCCGTACTGGCAGCCCCCGTACTGGAAGGCGGAGTTCCAGGCATGCTTCGCCGAGGACCCTGCCTGGGCGGACCTACACGTCAGCGGTGGCGGAGACAGCGGCTTCGATCACGCTGCCATTGGCGAGCCCAGAGGGGATGCGCTCCTCAGCGCAATGTGGCGGTCCGCTCCGATCGACATCGAAGTCACGCTCGACCGGGCAGGTTGGCCGCACCTCCGAGGCAGATGGTGGCGGTCTTGGCGTACCGGGTGTCGATGCACCGTTCGACCGTGTTCCGCTGCTTGTGTGCCTCGCGGCCGAAGGTCGGTGGACGGCCGCCGAGCCGCTTGTAATTGGCGCCCTGGCCGGAGGACCGCGGGATCACGGCCCGAATCCCGCGCCTGCGGAGACGGGGCCGGATCGCGCGGGACGAACAGGCCTTGTCGGCCAGGACCGCATCCGGTGTCGTCCTGGGGCGGCCGGTTCGTCGCGGTACCCGTAACCGGGACATGACCTCAGGGAATGCTGGTGCATCGCCTGCGTGGCCGGGCGTGAGGAAGAAGGCGAGCGGGCGGCAGCGGCTGTCGGGGGCGAGGTGGATTTTGGGGGTCGGTCCGCCGAGGGATCGTCCGAGGGCATCGTGGTCCGGCTCGGCGGCCGGGGCCCCTTTTGACGGGCCCTGGTGGCGTGCTGGTGGGCGCGGATGATGGTGGAGTCGACCGCGACGTGAGTCGAAGTACTCGAACAGGTTCGTCCAGGGGGCCGGTGCGGTCCTTAAGGGCGATCGCGTCGATGACCTGCCGGTGATCCCGCCCGATCTTGCTTTGCAGGGGTGTCGGCTGAGGGCGGATTCCCCTGCTTACCCTGCGCGCGGAGGAGCCACGAGGAAAGCCGAACTTCGTCCGGTGCCGAGGTGCGATCTTTGCCTTGCGTGCTTGGATCACGCAAGACCCGCTTCCTGGGATCAGGAGAAGGGACTGTCCCCGCGTGCGCGGGGAGCACAAGATCATCGGCGTGGGCATCGACGACCCCAAGGGACCATCCCCGCGTGCGCGGGGAGCACAGGGGGTGACCTGGGCCTACGTCATTGCCGAGCGCTGTTTTTGCCCACTTTCCAAGAACTGGACTATTGAGTCACAGTATGCCAAAGAGTCGGCTGCGTCTGTGGTCAAATTGGTCACCTCGTAACGTGGGCCTGGCTTGGTGCTCTCTTCCGGCCGGCAGGCCGACCTTCTCGCGGTGGTGAAGAAGGCCCGCCGAACTTCCGCGGAGTGCCCGGCGTGGAACCTCGAATGGACTGGCCATGCAAGCCTTCCGGAATGGTCAGCATCAGCCGGGTAGGTCTCGCCGGCGCGTCGACAGGTGTACCGGCGCATGGTTGCAGGCCGCAGAGCGTGGCACCAGGACGACCGTGAGATTGCCGCTCGTCGCTCCAATCTGAAGCGTGATGTCCTCGATGGGTCATGACCATTGGCTGGGCAGGGCGGCTCGGGCGGTGTGGGCCAAGCGTGACCATGACTCCGCTGGTTGGTTGCCCCCGGCGCATGGAGGACAGTGCCGGGGTCGCGGGGCTGCTGTGGGACAGGTGGCTGCCCGTAGCCGTGCGTACGCTGATTGCCGAGGCGCTCCCGGGTGAAGAGGCGGACGGGCGTGTCCTCGCCGTGTGGCTGGCCGGCGTGCACGATAGCGGGAAGGCCACGCCCGCGTTTGCCTGCCAGGTGGACGGCCTGGCCGACGCGATGCGCGATCAGGGTCTGGAGATGCGTTCCCGGCAGGCGATGGGGTGCGATCGCCGGCTCGCTCCCCACGGACTGGCGGGGCAGTCGCTGTTGGGGGAGTGGCTGGAGGACCGCTGCGGGTGGGCCCCAGGGCGAACCGGCCAGTTCACCGTTGCCGTCGGCGCCCATCACGGCACTCCCCCCGAGCACGGTCAGATCAAAGCCGCTTTCGCGCATGAGGAGTTGCTGCGTACGCCCGGGCCGAGCGCGTGACTTCCACACCGCGCACCACGGTGTCACCGGCAAGTCGATGCCGCTCTCCGAGCGTTACTGCGTCGCCGACGCCGTCTTCGTAGCCGCCGTCGAGGGCGAGTACGCGTTGCTCACCGCTCTGCACGCCGCCCTGCGCAACCCGGTCTGTCCGCTCTGCCTCGGCTGTCGGTCCTGCCCCCCGGCCGAGCTTGTCGAGCTGGATCTGCGCGTCAACTCCCGCGTGGAGAAGGTCCTGCGCGATCTGCCCTGGCAGGCCTCGAAGTGGTATCGCAAACGCCGTCCCAGCGGCCTGACCGTGCTGCGGGAGAAGAGGGCGGACGAGGTGAACCCGGCGGACGCCCTGCGTGACCAAGCCCTTGAGCTTCGCCGTCGAACACCGCCGCCACGGCCTGCGCCCCGTCATCACCGAAACGGTGCCGCTGCCGGGAGCCCCGGTCGGTTCCACCCCTTGGTACGACCCCTTCGAGGCATTGCCCGACGACCACTTTGCGATTCCGGACGAAGAAGGCGCCTGATGTTTCTCTCCCGCTTCCGTATCAACACAGCGCGTCCCGGGGCCCGTCGGCTCCTGTCCTCGCCGCAGGCGATGCACGCCGCTGTGATGTCCTCGTTCCCCGGCGTGCTGCCCAGCGACGTCCCGGCTCCCGATACCCCCCCCGCGTCCTGTGGCGTCTCGAACGGCGAGTACGGGCCGAGGTGTTCCTCTACGTCGCCGGCCCCGACCGCCCGGACATGACTCACCTCGTCGAGCAGGCCGGCTGGTCGGCCACGGCCGATTCGGACAACCCGGCCTGGCAGACCCGTTCTTGCAAACTGCTCCTCGACCAGCTGGCCGCCGGTGACCGCTGGGCCTTCCGGCTTACCGCGAACCCTGTCCACTCCGTCCGCCGAAAGGACGGGGAACCCACGAAGCTCACCGCTCACGTCACTCCCACGCATCAGGAGGGCTGGCTCCTCGACCCCGTCCGGCAGCAGCGCTGCGGATTCCGCGTCCTCGAGAAGCACGATGCCGAGAGGCTCTTGCCCGAGGGCATCACGTCAGGCAGCGCCCCCGAACACGGCGACCGTCACCAGCTCACCGTCAGGACGGCGCGCTCCCTGTCCTTCGACAAGTCCTGCGGCCCCGACAGCAAACGTCGGGGCAAGCCGGCGGCCTGCTCACTCTCGCCCCGATCGGCCCCGCTCCGCAGACGACCGAATGGCGACGGTCTCCCAACGCGCGGCGCTGACTCCCCCGGCATCTCACCCGCGTCGGCGATCGGCTCTCCTTCGTATACCTGGAGCGCTGCACGGTTCACCGGGACGCCAACGCGATCACCGCGCAGGACGCGGAAGGCACCGCCCACATACCCTCCGCGACCATCGGCACCCTCCTGCTGGGCCCCGGAACACCAGGCGATGAGCGTCCTGGGGGAGACCGGCGCCGCCGTCTGCCGGATCGGCGAGCACGGCGTGCGCTTCTACGCCTCCGCGCGCGCTGAGCCGTTCCTCCGCTCTCATGGAGGCCCAGGCCCGCCCATGGGCGAATCCGCGCAGCCGTCTCGCCGGCGCTCGCGAGATGTACCGGCTGCGCTTTCCCGACGAAGACCCGGCCGGCCTCACCCGGCGGGAACTCCTCGGCCGTGAGGGCCGCCGCGTCAAGGACCGATACCGCGCCCGGGCCGCCCGCACCGGGGTGTCCTGGCGCGGGCGCCGCTACGTTCCCGGTGACTTCCAGGCCGGCGACGCCGTGAACCAGGCCGTCACCACGGCCGCCCAGTGCGGGTACGGCATCGCGCACGCCGCCGTCGCCTCCCCCGGGTTCGTCCAGTCCGTACAGGACCGACATCGGCATCCCACTCGCGTTCGACGTCGTAGCCGAGAGCGAGGAGGACGCCGGCGCCCGTACCCGCCACGCTCTGCGAGACCGCATCAACGTACGATGGGGCGGCTTTTTGTGGGTATGTCGATTTCAGTGAAAGTGCTGAAAACCGGCTCTGCGCGCACGTAAAGCCGCAGTTCACGGACTGTGCTCCCCGCCCGCGCGGGGATGGTCCCGCACCAGGTCGTCCGGCGATCCTGCCGGGCCGGTGCTCCCCGCCCGCGCGGGGATGGTCCCGCACCAGGTCGTCCGGCGATCCTGCCGGGCCGGTGCTCCCCGCCCGCGCGGGGATGGTCCCGCACCAGGTCGTCCGGCGATCCTGCCGGGCCGGTGCTCCCCGCCCGCGCGGGGATGGTCCCGGGCCGAGGGTCAGACCACAGGGGGCGCCCCAGTGCTCCCCGCCCGTGCGGGGACGGTCCCTGCTGCGGCGCCAGGAAGAGGGTCCACGCCGGGTGCTTCCAGGGCCCGTAGCGTTCGGGTAGGTCGAGCCGGGTGCCACCCGTGCCCCGCTTCCGCAGGATCCCGCTGACCACCTGGCGGCGGTCCCGCACCGGCCGGCCCGTCCGGCGAGGGTCCAGCAACGGCTCGATCGCCGCCCACGACTCATCAGCCGGCCCCGGTCCTTCCTCTTCGGCAGCCGGTGAAGCTCTGCCACGGTCCGGGTGGTGGTCCCGCTAAGCGCGACGTCACCCAGAGGGCGGTGTCCTGTGTCTCGCGTCGATGCCTCGGTCCAGTAAGCCGCGCCGGTCGCGTTCGCGCAGGCGGGCGGCAGGGTTCAGTCCGTTGGCCAGGTGTGTACCGGGGCGTTGAGGTGCATGTAGTCGATGTATGTCTCGGTCATCCGGCGGAGCGCCTCGTGCCGGCCTGCCTCGGTGGTGGCGTCGAAGCGGTGGAAGACCTCCTTCTGCCACACGGCCCCGTTGCGCGCCGTGACGCAGCGCTGTTCGATGATGCCGAGGAGCGGCTCGCGCCAGGCCGCGTCCATGCCGGACAGCTCAAGGCCCCGGTGCGCGAGGGGCAGCAGCCGGCGCAGCACCAGTTCGGGGACCGGCACCTCGCCCATGCCCGGCCAGTACAGCAGCGCGTCGATGCCGTTGCGGGCCGCCGTGTGCAGGTTCTCCTCGGCCGCCGCGAACGACATCCGCGACCACACAGGGCGGTCCTCCTCCACCAGGGCGCGGGTCAGGCCGTAGTAGAACGCGCCGTTGGCGAGGGTGTCCGCGACCGTCGGACCGGCGGGCAGCACCCGGTTCTCGATGCGGACGTGCGGCTTGTCGTGCGCGACCGCGTAGACGGGCCGGTTCCAGCGGTAGATGGTGCCGTTGTGCAGGGTCAGTTCGCCCAGCTCCGGGATGTCGCCCCGGTCCAGCGTCTCGCCGGGGTCCTGCTCGTCGCACAGCGGCAGCAGCGCGGGGAAGTAGCGCAGGTTCTCCTCGAACAGGTCGAAGACGCTGTTGATCCACCGCTCCCCGAACCACACCCGGGGCCGTACCCCCTGGACCTTGATCTCCTCGGGGCGGGTGTCGGTGGCCTGCTCGAACAGCGGGATACGGGTCTCGTGCCACAGCTCCCGGCCGAACAGGAACGGGGAGTTGGCCGCCAGCCCCACCTGCACCCCGGCGATGGCCTGCGCCGCGTTCCAGTACGGCGCGAACTCCTCGGGCGAGACCTGGAGATGGAACTGGGTGCTGGTGCACGCGGCCTCCGGGGTGATGGTGTCCGCCCAGGCGCGCAGCCGGTCCACCCCGTCCACCTCAAGGCGCAGATCCTCGCCCCGGGCCGCGAACACCTGGTCGTTGAGCAGGCGGTAACGCGGGTTCTCCGACAGGGACTTCTCGCCGATGTCCTCCTGGCGCAGGGTGGGCAGGATGCCGACCATCACCAGGCGCGCGCCCACCGTCCTGGCCCGGTCCTCCGCGTGGTTGAGCGCGCCGCGGATCTCCGCCTCCCAGGCGTCCGGACCGCCCGAAGTCAGCCCGCGCGGCGGCACGTTGATCTCCAGGTTGAACCGGCCCAGCTCCGTCGACCAGGCGGGGTCCGCGATCGCCTCCAGCACGTCGACGTTGCGCATCGCCGGTTCGGCGCCGGAGTCCACCAGGTTCAGCTCGATCTCCAGGCCGACCCGCGGCCGCTCGGACTCGAAGCGTGACTCGCGGAGCATCTGCGCGAACGCGTCCAGGCACTCCTGCATCTTGGTCCGGTACCGGCGGCGGTCCTCGCGGGTGAAGACGAGCGCCGGGACGTCACGTCCCATCGGCCCTCCTGGATTCCCTCCTCGGACACCTTCTCCACCCCAGCGTCGCACCACCCGGGCCGGCCCACCACGCGGACCGGAACGGGCCGTGCGCGCCCCGCTACCCCGGCTCCAGCGCGCGCGCCACCAGCAGCGCCACGTCGTCGTGGTCGTCCGGGTGCCGCAGCCCGTACAGCAGCAGGTCGCAGGTCTCCTCCAGGGGGCGGGCGGGCTCGTCCAGGAAGCCCAGCAGCGTCCGGAGCCGGTCGTCGATGGCGTGCTGGCGGGTCTCCACCAGCCCGTCGGTGTAGAGCACCAGCAGATCGCCGGGGACCAGTTCGACGGTGGCCGCCTCGAAGGGCACCCCGCCGACCCCGAGCGGCGCGGCCGTGGGCAGGTCCACGAACCGGGGCGGCTCGCCGGGCCGGGCCAGGGCGGGCGGCAGATGGCCCGCGTTGGCGATGGTGCACCGGCCGGTGGCGGGGTCGTACACCGCGTACAGGCAGGTGACGATGTAGTGCTCCAGATCGCAGGTGATCTTGTCCAGGTGGCGCAGGATCGACTCCGGCCGCAGATCCAGGTCCGCGTAGGCGCAGGTCGCGGTGCGCAGGCGGCCCATGGTGGCGGCCGCGTCGATGCCGTTGCCCATCACGTCGCCCACCACCAGCGCCGTCTTGCCGTCCTCCAGCGGGATCACGTCGTACCAGTCGCCGCCGACCTCGCTGGTGGACTGCGCGGGCTGGTAGCGGGAGGCCACCTCCAGGCCTGTGTGCCGGGGGGAGTGGTCGGGCAGCAGACTGCGCTGGAGGGTGAGCGCGGTGTTGCGCACGCTCTGGAACCAGCGCGCGTTGTCGATCGCCACCGCCGCCCGCCCGGCGATCTCCGCCGCCAGCACCACGTCGTCCTCGTCGAACGGCAGCGGATTGCGGGTCCGCTTCAGGTCCAGCGCGCCCAGCACCTCGCCGTGCGCGATGAGCGGCACGGCCAGATACGAGTGCACCCCGGCCTGCGCAAGCAGCTCGCCGGCCTGCTCGTCGCGCGCGATGCGCGGCAGGTCCTCGGGGCCGACCCGGGCCACGAGGACCGGACGCCCGGTGTGCACGCACAGCGTCACCAGCCGGTCGCCCTCGTACGCCGCGAGGTCGCCGGGCGGGTCGGCCGCGCGCAGCGCCTCGGTGGGATGGGCCGCCTTCAGCGCGAGCGCCCGGAACAGCTCGGGCCCCTCGTCGGGGCGGCTCGAACGGCGGCAGGCCAGCGCGGCGTCCAGCACGTCCACCGCGACCACGTCCGCCAGCTCGGGCGCCGCGACCTCGGCCAGCTCGTCGGCGGTCTGCTGCACCTCCAGGGTGGTCCCGATCCGGGCCGAGGCGTCCGCGATCAGCGCCAGCCGTCTGCGCGCCCGGTCCGCCTCCCCGGCCGCCCGGTGCCGCTCGGTGACGTCCACCACCGAGGCGGCCGCGCCGAGCACCCGGCCGCGCGGGTCCTCCAGGCGGTAGAACGACAGCGACCAGGCGTGCTCGTTCTCGGGATCGCCCGGCAGCCGCCCCACGTGGTACTGGTCGAGCAGCGGCAGCCCGCTGGCGAGCACATGGCGCAGCGCGGACTCCACCGTGCTCACGTCCGGGAACGGCATCGTGTCCCGCAGCCGCCGCCCGATGTGCTCCGCCGCGGGCATCCCGTCGATGCGCTCCAGCGCCGGGTTGACCAGCAGATAGCGCAGATCCGGGTCGAGCAGGGCGAGCCCGATGGGAGACTGGTTCACCAGCCGCTCGCACAGCGCCAGATCGGTCTCCACGCGCTGGAGCACCGTGTGGTCGGCGGCGATCCCCAGGGCGTAGACCTCGCCGACGTCGTTCAGCAGCCGCATGGTGCGGAACTCGGTCAGCCGGCTGGAGCCGTCCTTGTGCCGCACCGGGAAGGTGCCCGCCCAGCCCCGGCCCGTCCGCAGCACCTCGGTGAACAGGTTCACGGCCGCCTGCAGCTGGGACGGGTCGATGAGCAGCCGCGCCGCGTACTGGCCGAGCGCTTCCTCGGCGCTGTAGCCGAACAGGTCCGCGGCCTGCGGCGACCAGAAGACGATCCGCCCGGAGGGCTCCAGCGCCACCGCGGCCACGCTCAGCATGTCCAGCAGACCGGTGGGCCGCGGCTCCTCGGGGTGGTGGCCGTCGTCCGCCAGGAAGGAGTCCACTGCCATCCCGCCACCTCCACCGCCGGTACGAGCGCCCGGGACGTACCTCCATGCTGCCTCCGCCGCCGGGGAGAGCGCACCGCAGAAGCGGGGGCGGGTGCCGCTCAGTCCTCGTCGGCTTCGGGGCGGGGGTCGTCGTGCCGGTCCTTGTCCAGGTCCTGGTGGCCGTGGCCCTTGTCCGGGTTCTCGCCGTCCGGGTTCTCGCCCTCCTGGCCCTCGCCGTCCCGGTCCTCGTCGTGCGACGGCAGCCAGTGGTGCTCGCAGAACCAGCGTCCGAACAGCGCGCCGCCGTACACCACGAACCCGACCCCGATCAGCCACGACGACACCACGAGGACGGTGCCGACCGCGCCGTAGCTTAGCGCGTTGGTGACGATCAGCGGGGTGAAGACCAGGGTGGAGAAGGCGCGCAGCCCGGCGAGTCCGACGACGGTGGCGAGCGCGCCCGGCAGCAGGAGGTACCAGCGGACCTGGCCGCCGAGCAGGAACCACGGGCCCCACCAGAAGAACAGCACGGTGGTGAGCGTGGTGAGCGCGACCCGGGGGGAGCCGTGCAGCGACACCTTCGTCTGCACCTCCTGGTACAGGTACGCCATCAGCACCGCCAGCCAGGTCGCCTGCCGCCAGACCCGGTGCCAGGGACCGGCCGGGAGCCCCCACACGCGCTCGAAGGCGTTCTGCACGCTGCCGCCGAAGGACACGCCGAACAGCGCGAGCATCAGGATGCTCCACGCGCTGGTGGTGCCGATGACCTCGCGCGGCGGGCTGAACACGTCCGTGAGCACCTGCGCGGATGTGCCCGAGAGCCCCATGCCGTCCGCCAGCCAGGACGCGAAACCGCCCCGTACCAGCGGATCGGCCGCCGCGACCACGATGAGCAGCGGGGCGAGCGTGACCAGCGAGAGCGTGGCGAACCCCATCGCGCGGTGCATCAGCTCCAGCTCGCGGCCGCGCCGGAGCAGGGCGGGCAGCCCGACCCACTCCCAGGCGCGGTGGAGGCCGCGCCGCCACTGGCTCACGCTCTCGACTCCCCTGCACACCGCACTCGGACCGACTCCGTCTCCTGCCCCGATCATCCGCCTGGGCGGCACGGAGCGCCCGGCCGCGGGGCCGTGGGCGGGCCAGAGTGGTGAACGGGTGTGCCGTACGGGTCAGGGGGCCGACGCGTTCCCGGGGTTCAGGGACTCTCCGTCTCCTCGTCCGGCGGGTAGGTGATGCGGCCGTCCTCGATGTGCGCGTGCGGGTCCAGGGCGGCCGGCTTCGTGGACGTGGCCGACATGATGTGCCCGACGTCGGCGCCCGCGACGAGCAGCGCGTCCGTGATGAGCCTGCGGTGGCAGCGCCAGGGCACCGCCTCGCTGCACATGATGGCCGGCTTGCCCTCCCCGGCCAGCTCCAGCAGCTCGTCCAGGCCCTCGCGGAACTCGTCGGTGGCCATGTGGTCGGCGTAGTCACGGAACGCCTTGACCCGCCAGGCCCCGTTGGGCGTCGGCACGTCCTTGGGCGTGTACCGCCGGCCGCCCAGCTTGGGGATCCAGCGGTACTCGATGTCGTCCGGCAGGGCCTCGGCGACGGCGTCCTGGTTCCACTGCGGGAACTTGCGCGAGGACGGGAAGGAGCGCACGTCCACCAGGTGGGTGATGCCGTTCGCGCGCAGCATCGCCACCACGTCGTCGAAGTCACGCGTGGAATGACCCACCGTGCAGACGTGCTTCCGTCCGTCGCCCTCGTCCTCGCGCCGCGTCGCGGCCCGTCGTTTCCCGGGCAACCCGGGCCGTCAGACCTGTACGGGCCGCACGTGGACGCGGCCGCTGACGACCTTGACCTCCCAGTCCGGCTCGTGCACGGACGCCGGGCCCCGGACCGCCTCGCCGTCGTCCAGGCGGAACTCGCTGCCGTGCCACGGGCACTGCACACACCCGTCGGAGGTGACCTTGCCCTCGTGCAGGGGGCCGCCGGCGTGGGTGCAGGTGTCCGACAGCGCGTACACCTTGCCGTCGTGCCGTACGACGACGACCGGCACACCGTCCGCCTCGCACCGTACGAGCTTGTTCTCGCTCAGTTCGGCCAGCGCCACGACCTCGGTCCAGTCCGAGGCGGGCTCCTGGAACGCGGTGTGGCTGACGCCGACACCGTCGACGAACGACAGATGGCCGCCGAGGTAGGCGGCTCCGGCCGCGATGCCCAGGCCCAGCAGGCTCAGCGCGGCACCCGCGCGGTGGTGGCCCGTGCGGCGCGCCAGCCAGGAGCTCGCCTGCACCACGGAGGCGGCGGAGTTGCCCATCGCGTGCACCAGACCGACGCGCTGCGGCGGGCCGTAGGTGTCGGCCCAGTCGGACGCGCCGGTCGCCGCGGCGGGCACCGTCGCGAGCAGACCGAAGCCGATGAGCCGCTGCGCGGCGGCGTTCCCGGACTCTCCGGTCGTCAGATCCAGCACGGTGGCCATGGTCCACGCGCCGATGGGCAGGTCCGTGAGCAGGGGGTGCAGCGCGTGGCCCAGCCAGGTGCCGGACAGCGCGTCCTTGACCGGGGCGCTGCGCGTCGCGCGCCCCACCAGACCGGCGGCCTTGCCCGCCGGACCGTCCAGCACCTGCATGTTCCCGATCTCGTTGATGGCGTCCTCGACCAGCTTGGGCATGACAGTCGCTCCTCGTCGCGGGCGGGCGGACATGTCGAGCGGCCTCCCGGGCGCTTCCGCCTCATGATCCCACCGCCCGGGTACCCCGGCCACCGGAGCATGTGCGCGGCGAGAGACGGGAGTTCACAGCAGAGGGGGGCCGGCGGAGTGTGTCCGGGCTCAGCCCCGCCCCCACGCCTCCGGGCCGCCGCCCCGCCACTCGACCCAGGGGCCGGACGCCACGTCCGACGCCTCGACGTCCTCCATCCCCGCGCGGCGCAGGAACTCGGCCACGTCAAGGAGCGTGTACGCCATCCCCACGAACCGGTCCCCGACGCGCACCCGGCGTCCCCCGTCCTCGGCGGGCGGGTACACGACTACGGGGGGCATGGCGGCCATCCCCCCAGCGTGGCCCCGGACGCGGGCGGCCGCACGCGCGGTTGCTCCAGGGCGGGGTGTCCGCTGTGGGGTGCCCACCTGGCTACTCCACGGCGGGGTCCTCCTGGCTGCACCGCACCGCCGCCTTGACCGCCTCCTCCAGGCGGCCCGGGTCCTCGCCCGTCGCCGTCGCGTACGAGGTGATCGCGTCCTGTACGGCGTCGTAGACCGCACGCCACCGCTGCCGCTGCGCGTCGTACTCGGCGCCGGTGAGACCGGCGAGCCGGGCCCGCTCGATCTCGGCGGAACGCTCCAGCGCGATCAGGCTGTCGGGGATGTCTGCCACGAGGGGATCGTAAGCCGGGGGCGCGCGGCCCGCGCCCCGGGCGACGAGGGGTCTGTGCGGAGGCGGGCCGTATATCCGTAGCCGAAGGCCCGGCGGACGGGTCCGGGATCTTTCTTTCACCTGATCGGGTGATTGACCAATCCGCCGGACCGTCGGGACCGGATTCCCCGTGTGAGGGATGAGGAGAAGGACGAGCGAGGGCCGCGAGGCCCGTGGCACCTCCGGGTGCGCGGGCCGCTCGCGGGGAGCGCCGCGCCGGCGGGAGCCGGACGCGCGGCGGCGGGCGTCCGTCCGCCGACGCGTCCGGCGGCCGTGGAAGACGTGGCGCGGGACCGGGCGGCGGCCCGGCTCCGGCGGTCCGGCATTCCCGCCGTGCCGCCCCCGCGGCAGTGGCCCCCGGGACGGCTCCGGTGCGAGAGCGGCGTGCCGGGGCCGCACTCGTCCTTCTCCTCCTCGCGCTGAGCCTCCGGCCTTGTCGCGCTGAGCCTCGCCTCGTCGCGCGGAGCCTCCGGCGCCCTCCGTTTCCTTCCGTCGCCTTTCGAGAGGACCGATCCATGCGTCACACCGCCGTCGTCGGCAGCGGCGTCGCCGGGCTGACCGCCGCCTATGTGCTGGCCCGCTCGCACCGCGTGACCCTCTACGAGGCCGACGCCCGCCTCGGCGGTCACGCCCACACCCACGACCTCGCCCGGCCCGGCGGCGGCCGCCCGCTGCGCGTGGACTCCGGGTTCATCGTGCACAACCGCCGCACCTACCCGCACCTGCTCCGCCTCTTCCGTGAACTCGGCGTCGCCACGCAGGAGTCGGAGATGAGCATGTCCGTGCGGTGCGAGGGCTGCGGCCTGGAGTACGCCGGGGCGCGCGGCCCGCGCGGACTGTTCGCCCAGCCGTCCAACGCGCTGCGCGGCCCCTATCTGCGGATGCTCGCGGAGATCCCGGCCTTCCACCGCGCCGCCCGCCGGCTCCTCGGCCGGGCCGGAGACGAACCCTCCCTCACCCTGGGGGAGTTCCTCGACCGCGCGGGCTTCTCCCCCTATTTCCGCGCCCACTTCATGACGCCGCTGGTCTCGGCCGTCTGGTCCTGCGACGTGCGCACCGCCCAACGCTACCCGGCCGCCTATCTGTTCAGGTTCCTCGACCACCACGGCATGCTCTCCGTGACCGGCTCCCCGGTGTGGCGGACCGTCACCGGCGGCTCCCGCACCTACGTCGACCGCGTCGCGGCCCGGCTGCACGAGGTCCGCACCGCCACCCCCGTACGCACCGTGCTGCGGCACACGGACGGCGCCGAGGTGATCGCCGAGGACGGCGGCACGGCCGTGTACGACCATGTGGTCGTCGCCGTCCACCCCGACCAGGCGCTGCGGCTCCTCGGCGACGCCACCCCGCGCGAGAAGGAGATCCTCGGCGCCTTCCGCTACTCCCGCAATCCCACCCTGCTGCACACCGACACCGCGCTGCTGCCCCGCACCCGCGCAGCCCGCGCCTCCTGGAACTACCTGATGCCCGCCTGCGACGCGGGCGCGGACCGGGTGCGGGTCAGCTACGACATGAACCGGCTCCAGCGCCTGGCCACGGACGAGCCCCACATCGTCACCCTCGGCGGCGAGGACCGGGTGGCCCCGGACCGGGTGCTGGCCCGGATGACGTACGAACACCCGGTGTACACCCCGGAGTCGGTCGCCGCCCAGCAGCGCCTGCCCCAACTCGCCACCGGCGTCACGGCGTTCGCGGGCGCCTATCACGGCTGGGGGTTCCACGAGGACGGCTGCCGCAGCGGGGTGGAGGCGGCGGCCGCGCTGGGGGTGCGCTGGTGACCCTGCCCGCGCTGTACCCCTGCACGATCCACCACGTGCGCAGGGCACCCTTCCGTTACACCCTGCGGCACCGCACGTACCTGTGGCTGACCGACCTCGACCGGCTGCCACAACTCCCGCTCCTCATACGTCCGTTGGCGCGCTTCCGGGCCCGCGACCACTTCACCGGCAACGCCCCGACGATCCGCGCCGCGCTCGACGGCTTCCTCGCCGGGCACGGCATCGACCTCGGAGGCGGACAGGTCGTGATGCTCACCCACGCCCGCGTCCTCGGGTACGTCTTCAACCCGCTGACCCTGTACTGGTGTCACGGCCCCGACGGCACCCCACGCTGTGTGGTCGCCGAGGTCCACAACACCTACGGCGGACGCCACGCCTACCTGTTGCACCCCGACCCGGACCAAGTGGCCGTCACGGACAAGGAGTTCTACGTCTCGCCGTTCTTCCCGGTGGACGGCCGCTACGAGATGCGGCTGCCGCTGCCCGGCGAACGCCTCCGGCTGTCCCTGCGCCTGGACCGCCCCGGCGCCCCGCCCTTCACCGCCACCGTCCACGGCACCCGCCGCGCCGCCACCCCGGCCGCGCTGCTGCGGCTGTCCCTGCGCCACCCCTGGTCCACCCTCGCGGTCTCGGCCGCCATCCGCTTCCACGGCATCCGACTGTTCCTGCGCGGCCTGCCGGTACGGCCCCGCCCCGGCAGCCGCCCCCCTCACCCGGAGATCCCCACATGACCGCAGCCGACCACCGCCCCGCGACGCGCGCCCGCCTCCCGCGCGCCCGGGACAGCCGCGCCCGGGACGCCCAGGCCCCGGACGCCCCTGCCCGGGACGCCGAGGCCGTGGACACCGAGGCAGTGGACCCCGCCGGCCGGCCCGGCGTGGCCGCCGTACCCCGCGCCTCCCGTCCCGTGCGGGCCGTCGCCGCCGCCGTCGTACGCCACGCGCTGCGCCGGCTGCCCCTGCGCGTCCGGCTCGCCGGCGGCGACACCCTCGGACTGGGCGGCCCGCTGATCGAGATCCACGACCCCGACGCCTTCCACGCCCGCGTCGGCACCGGCGGACTGATCGGTTTCGGCGAGTCGTACATGGCGGGGGAGTGGGACGCCCCCGACCTGGTCGGTGCCCTCACCGTGCTCGCCGCCCACGTGGCCGAGCTGGTCCCGGCCCCGCTGCAGCGCCTGCGCGGCCTGTGGGCCCCGCGGCAGCCGGCCGCCCGCCGCAACACCGCCGACGGCGCCCGCGACAACATCAGCCACCACTACGACCTGTCCAACGACCTCTTCGCCCTCTTCCTGGACGACACCCTCACCTACTCCGCCGCCGTCTTCCGCGGCTTCCCCGCCGAATGGTCCCTGCTCGCCGCCGCCCAGCACCGCAAGATCGACCGTCTGCTCGACCTGGCCGCCGTCGGCGAGGGCACCCGGCTCCTGGAGATCGGCACCGGCTGGGGCGAACTCGCCCTGCGCGCCGCCGCCCGGGGCGCGCACGTCACCTCTCTCACCCTCTCCCGCGAACAGCGCGACCTCGCCCTGCGCCGGGTGCGCGAGGCGGGCCTCGCCGACCGCGTCACCGTCGAACTGCGCGACTACCGCGAGGCACACGGCATCTACGACGCGATCGTCAGCGTGGAGATGATCGAGGCCGTCGGCGCCGAGTTCTGGCCCGTCTACTTCCGCACCCTGGAGGCACGCCTGGCCCCCGGCGGCCGGGCCGCCCTCCAGGCCATCACCATGCCGCACGACCGCATGCTGGCCGGCCGGGACACCCACACCTGGATCCAGAAGTACGTCTTCCCCGGCGGCCTGCTGCCCTCCGTGGAGGCCGTCGAGCAGACCGTGCGCGAGCACACCGGGCTGGCCGTCGCCCGCCGCGACGCCTTCGGCCCGCACTACGCAGAGACCCTGCGGCTGTGGCGCGAGCGGTTCACCGAGCGCGCCGACGACGTCGCCGCCCTCGGCTTCGACACGGTCTTCCGGCGGCTGTGGACCTTCTACCTCGCCTACTCCGAGGCCGGTTTCCGCTCCGGCTACCTCGACGTCCAGCAGTACCTGCTCACCAAGGAGAACCCCGCCCCATGAGCACCACATCCCCCCGCCGGCCCGGTGCCGCGCACCGGATCGCGGACCTCGCCGAGGAGGCCACCGGCACCCGGCTGCCGGTCCGGCTGCGCGCCTGGGACGGCAGCGAGACCGGCCCGCCCGGCGCCCCCGTGGTCGTCGTACGCTCCCGGCGCGCGCTGCGCCGGCTGCTGTGGCAGCCCGGCGAACTCGGCCTCGCCCAGGCCTACGTCACCGGCGAGATCGACGTCGAGGGCGACCTCGCCGAGGGGCTGTGCGCCGTATGGTCCGCCGCCCGCGCCCAGGGCACGCACGCCCCGCGCCTCACCCTCGCCGACCGGGCCCGCGCGGCCGTCCAGGCCGTACGCCTCGGCGCCGTCGGACCGCCGCCGCCCCCGCCCGCCTCCCAGGCCCGGCTGCGCGGCGCCCTCCACACCAGGTCCCGCGACCGCGCCGCGATCAGCCACCATTACGACCTGTCCAACGACTTCTACCGGCTCCTCCTCGACGACACGATGGCCTACTCCTGCGGGTACTGGACGGGTGACGCCACGGAGGACGAGGACACCGATGCCGCTCTGGCCCGCGCCCAGCGCGCCAAGCTGGAGCTGATCTGCCGCAAGCTCGGACTGCGCCCCGGCGCCCGGCTGCTCGACATCGGCTGCGGCTGGGGCTCCCTGACGCTGTACGCCGCCGAGCGGCACAAGGCCCGGGTCACCGCCGTCACCCTCGCCCGCGAACAGGCCGCGCACGTGCGCGAACAGGTCCGCGAGCGGGGACTTGAGGACCTGGTCGAGGTGGTGTGCCAGGACTACCGCGACATCACCGGCTCCGGCTACGACGCGGTCGCCACCGTCGAGATGGGGGAGCACGTCGGCGACGCCGAGTACCCCGCCTTCGCGGCCGCGCTGCACCGGCTGGCGGTGCCGGAGGGCCGGGTGCTGGTCCAGCAGATGTCGAGGGGGCACCGCGCGCCGGGCGGGGGCGCCTTCATCGAGGCGTACATCGCGCCCGACATGCACATGCGACCGCTCGGCGAGACCGTCGGGCTGCTGGAGGGTGCCGGTCTGGAGGTGCGCGCGGTGGAGTCGCTGCGCGAGCACTACGTACGCACCGTGGCCGCCTGGCACCGCACCCTGGAACGCCGCTGGGCCGACGTCGTACGCCTCGTCGGCGAGGAGACCGCCCGCGTGTGGCGGCTCTACCTGGCCGGCGGGGCGCTGGCCTTCGAGGAACGGCGCATGGGCGTCGACCAGATCCTCTGCGTCCGCCCCTCCGGCACGGGCGCGAGCGGGCTGGGCCGGCCCGAGGGCACCGACTGGTACCGAGGGCTGGAGCAGTCGTGACCGGCTTCGCGTGGGGCGCCTTCGTCTCCCACCTCGGCTGGGCGGCGGCGACCGCCTTCGGCGTCATGGCCGTCACGTTCGCCGTCGCGGTCCGCAAGGGCGTGCACCGGGTCGTGGACATCGCCTGGGGCGCCGCCTTCGCCGCCGTCGCGGTGGTGACCCTCGCCGCCTCGGCCGGCGAGGGCGACACGGGCCGACGGGTCCTCGTCACGGTCCTCACCGTCGTGTGGGGACTGCGGCTGGCCGTGCACATCGCCCGCCGGAGCCGGGGCCACGGCGAGGACCCACGCTACGAGGCCCTCCTGAACAAGGCCCCGGGCAACCGCGACCTCTACGCCCTGCGGATGGTCTACCTCCTCCAGGGCGCCCTGGTGTGGCTGGTCTCGCTGCCGGTGCAGGCCGCCTCGTACGCGTCCCCCTCCGTCTCCGTACTGGCCTGGCTCGGTACGGCCGTGTGGGCGGTGGGGATGTTCTTCGAGACCGTGGGCGACGCCCAGCTCGCCCGCTTCAAGGCCGACCCCGCCCACAAGGGCCGCATCATGGACCGGGGCCTGTGGCGGCTGACCCGGCACCCCAACTACTTCGGCGACTTCTGCGTCTGGTGGGGCCTCTTCCTCGTCGCCTGCGACGGCGGCTGGGCCCCGGCCGTGGTGTCCGTGATCTCCCCGGTGGTGATGAGCTTCCTCCTGATCAACGGCAGCGGGAAACGGATGCTGGAACGGCACATGGAGGGCCGCCCCGGCTGGGACGCGTACGTGGCCCGCACGAGCGGGTTCTTCCCCCGGCCGCCGAAGAAGGGGGAGGCGCCCCGGGCCAGTGGGCTCGGCGGATCTACGTGGGAAGGCTGAGCACGGTGACGGGCGCGGACGTCGGCCGGGCCGAACCTCCCGCCGGCTCCACCGTGACGCCGACCCCGGAGGCCCCGGCCACCGGACCCCGCAGCAGCACGGTCTGGCTGCGCAGCGCGGGGTTCATCAGCCCGGCCGACCGCATCGCCCCGCCGTCGTCGAACCACAGCTGGTACACCTTGCCGTCCGGCGGCGCGGGCATCCCCGCCGCCATGAACACCGCCCGGTCCCGCTCCGCCGACACCACCACCGTGCCCGTGCCGCCCGCCACGCGCACCGTGCGCGACTTGGCGTCGGGCGCGGCCAGCACCCCCGCCACCGCGTCGGCCCGCCCCTCCGCCACGGCGGCCCGCCGCGTGGCGTCCTGGGCGCGCTCGTACTGCCACAGCGCCGCACCCCCGAACGCCGCCGCGACGGCCACGGACGCGGCCAGCGCCCACGCCAGCGGACCCCGCGCGCGCCGCCGGCCGGCCGGGCGGAGCCGCGCGGCCGGCGCGGTACCGGGCGCCACCTGACGCACGGAGGCGACCCTGCGCAGCACCTCGGCGCGCAGCGCGGGCCGCACCGGAACCGTCGCCGCGAGCCCCAGCCGGGCCGCCGTCGCCGCGAACTCCGCGACCTCCAGCGCGCAGGACGCGCAGTGGGCCAGATGCCGTTCGACACCGGCCCGCTCGTCCTCGTCCAGGGCGTCCAGCGCGTAGGCGCCGGTGAGAGTGTGCGGATCGGCCGTGCTCACGCGGACACCCCGAGGCAGTCGCGCATCCGGATGAGCCCGTCGCGCAGCCGCGTCTTCACCGTGCCGAGCGGCAGCGCGAGCGCCTCCGCGACCTGGCGGTAGGTGAGCCCCCGGTAGTAGGCGAGGGTCAGCGACTGCCGCTGGAGCTCCGTCAGCGTCCGCAGACACCGTCGCACCTGCTCCTGCTCCAGCCGCGTCTCCACCTGCTCGGTCACCTCGTCGTACTCGGGCGTACGGTCCAGCAGCGCCGCCCTGGTGTCGCGTGCGGCCGCCGCCTCGACCGAGCGCACCCGGTCGACGGCGCGCCGGTGGGCCAGGGTGAGGATCCAGTTGATGGCGGTGCCCCGGTCGGGCCGGTAACGCGGGGCCGTGCGCCACACCTCCACCAGCACGTCCTGCGCGACCTCCTCCGACTGCGCCCGGTCGCGCAGCACCGCGCGAACCACCCCGAGCACCGGCCCGGCGACCGTGTCGTAGACCGAGGCGAACGCCTCCTGGTCGCCCAGCGCCACATCGCGCAGCAGCCGTTCCAGGTCCGGCCCGGCGGCCGGGTTCCCGCCGATGTACACGGCTTCCTTCACAACGGTCCTCCAAGAGCGCGACGGGGCCGGGGCCCGCCGTCCGTGACGAGTGCCTTGCGGCGGGCCCGGGCCGATCCGCCTCATGCCCCTACTTCGGCCCCGCACGCGCCGTGGATGCACCACCGGCGAACGGCTCCGCCCACCTCACCCCCCGGAAGGACGCATCAGCGGACCAATTCCGGGAATCTGCCTCACACCCCGTGGCCCGGCCCGCTCCGAGGGAACACGTCCAAGGGAACAGAGCACAACACGGGACCACCGAGAGGACCTGGTCATGAGCATCCCCAATGCAGAGACGGGCCCCGCCGCCGAGTCGCGGCGGGCGAGCACCGACCTCGCGTCCGGCAACACCGGTGCCGCCGAACCGGCCGCCACGCGCGGCAGGACCTCCATCGCGGACGTCGTCGTCGTCAAGGTCGCCGGTACGGCCGCACGCGAGATACCCGGCGTCCACGCCATGGGCGGCGGCCTGTCCCGCACCATCGGCGCGGTCCGCGACCGGGTGCCCGGCGGCGGCTCGAACGTCGGCCGGGGCGTGAAGGTCGAGGTCGGCGAGAAGCAGACCGCCATCGACCTCGCCCTGGTCGTGGAGTACGGCGTACCGATCGGCGAGGTGGCCCGCGACGTGCGCGAGAACGTGATCCACGCGGTGGAACGCATCACCGGACTGGAGGTCGTCGAGGTGAACATCGCCGTAGACGACGTGCACCTCCCCGACGACGACGAACCCGAGCCGGAGAGCACGCCGCGTGTGGCGTGACCCGGCACCGGCCGCGGCAGGCCGGGCGGTCGCGGGTGGGAACGACCGGCCCGGACGGCGACGACCGGCCGGACGAAGAGGAGACGGAAGATGGACAAAGCGCTGACGGGAATGATCGCCGGCCTCGCGCTGGCGTTCGCGGGCTGGTTCGGCGGCTTCGGCGCGTTCGTGCTGGTGGCCGCGCTCGGCGCCCTCGGCTGGGCGGTGGGCCACTGGGTCGACGGCGGCGGGCGCGCCCGGGACCTGCGGGACACCTTCCAGCGGGGCCGTCGATGACCGAGCCCCACCCCCGCGGCACCGCCGCGGTCTCGGAACAGGCCGTCCGCCGCATCGCCGGCCGGGCGGCCACCGAGGCACACCCCGACGGCGCCGTACGCACCACCGGCAGTGCCGCCGCCGTCCACGGACGCCGCACCGAGATCGCCCTCGACCTCGCGCTGCCCTATCCGGAGCCCCTGGCCCCGCTGGTCCGCCGTATCCAGGACCAGGTCGCCGCCCGCACCGCCGAACTGACCGGTCTCGACGCGTCCCGGGTACGCATCGGCGTCACCGCGCTCACCCCGGTGCCGCCCGACCTCCCGGCGGCCCCGGCCGCCGCACCGTCGCCCGGCTTCCGGGCACCCCGCCGCTGGTGGGCACAGCGTCGCTTTCCCATGGGCATCCTCACCCTCCTCGCCACCCTGGCCTCCGGCTCCCTCGCCGCCGACCTGATCCTCGTCCACACCGGACACCGCCCGGCCGCCGCCTGGCGCACCGGCACCCTGCACTGGCTCCACGGCCACGGCCCCGGTGAACCGCTCGTCACCGCCGCGGGCATCTCCTGCGCGCTCCTCGGCGCCGGCCTGCTCCTCCTCGCCGTCACCCCCGGCCGCCGCAACCTCCTCACCGCCGCCTCACCCGCTCCCGGCACCGACCTCGCGCTGGACCGCTCCACCGTGGCCGCCCTGCTCCACGACGCCGCCACCGGTGCCGACGGCATCACCGCCGCGAGGACGCGTGTCCGACGCCGCCGCGCGACCGTACGCGCCGACCTGGTCTCCGGCGACCGGACCACCGCCGAACACCGGATCACCCAGGCCGCGGGCCACGCCCTGGCCGAATGCGGGCTGCGCCGCCCCCTTCGGCTACGGGTCACGGTCCGGCCCCGACGGGGGTGGACCACGGCACCCGCACCCGCACCCGCACCCGCACCCGCACCCGCACCCGCATCCGCATCCGCATCCGCATCCCCACTGGCACCCGCAGCGCACCCGGCCGTGACATCGGCGCCTGCACCTGCACCAGTGCCTGCCCTCGATCGTCCGGCCCCCGTGGCTCCGCCCGTCCGCGCCCTCGCGGGAGGCGACCTCTGATGCAGACCCTCCGTTCCGTCCTCAACCGCACCGTCCTCGCCCTCACCGGTCTGGCCCTGCTGGCCGGCGGTTCCGCGCTCGCGCTGAGCGGTACCCCGGAGGCCGGCCGGCTGCCCGTACCGCCCGCCCACCACGCGTTCCTGACCGGCGCACGCCTCGCCGGACTGCGGGCGCAGGGCTGGTGGACCCCCGGAGTCATGGCCGGGTCCTTCGCCGCGACCGCCCTGTGCGCGCTGTGGTGCGCCCGCCAGTTCCGCGTCGGCGGCAGCGCCCTGCTGCCGCTGCCCGGCACCGGCGGCACCGTCCGCACCCGCGCCCTGGAGGACGCCCTCAGCCACGACGCGGTGGCCCTGAACGGTGTCGCCCGCTGCCGTACCCGGGTGTTCTCCTCGCACGGGCGGCTCACGGTCCGGCTGCATCTGTGGCTCCAGCCCGGGGTCACCCCCGCCGCCGTGCTGCCCGGCGTGACCCGGCTCATCGGACGCGCCGAATCCGCCACCGCCCCCTGTACCGTCCACAGCCGAGTCCGCCTCAGCCATCTATCCCACCGGGTACCGCATGTCCGTTGAACCCCAGGCGCCCGACGCCTCCCGCTCCCGCACCACCTCCGCTCCCCGGGCCGCCACCTGGGGAGCCGCGCTGCGCCGCACCCCGGTGGCCATGTGGCGGGACGACGTGTCCGACCACGCCGCCGCCCTGACCTACTACGCCATCCTGACCGTGCTGCCCGCCATGCTCGTCACGGTCATCGCCACCGCGCTGATCAGCCCGGGCACGGCCGAGCGGTTCATCACCCAGGTCACCGCCTACGCCCCCGGCGAGTCCGGCGGCGAACTCCACGACACGCTGGCCCGGATGCTGCGCACCGACTCGGCGGTCTGGCCCCTGCTCGTCACCGGAACCGTCAGCGCCCTGTGGTCCGCCACCAGCTATCTGGCCGTCTTCCGGCGCGCCCTGCACCGGATGTACCGCATGGAGGACCGGCGTTCACCCTGGCGGCGCGCGCACCGGATCGTCCTGACCGCGCTGGCCCTGCTCGGCCTGCTCGTCGCGGGCCCGCTGGTGCTGCTGCTCACCGGCCCCGGCGCGGAGGCCGTCGGCTCCTTCTTCGGTCTCGGCGCCACGGCCGCCCTGGTCTGGAGCCTGCTGCGCTGGCCGCTGCTGCTGTGCCTGGCCGTCGTACTCGTCGTGGTCGTCTTCCGCACCGGCCCCGCGCCCGCCCGCACGCGCAGGCACTCGCTGCCCGGCGGCGTCCTCGCGGCGGCCCTGTGGCTCACCGCCTCGGGCGCCTTCGCCCTGTATGCCTCCGCTCTCGGCACCTACAGCCGCCTCTACGGCTCTCTCGCCGGGTCCGTGGTCTTCCTGATCTGGCTGTGGCTGTCCAACCTGGCCCTGCTCACCGGCGCGCAGTTCACCGCCGAACTGAACGAGGCCGAGCCGGGGCCGGCCGGCTGAACGCGGGCGTCTGCGGCCTGGATCGAGCAGATGCCCCGCCACGCCGCCGAGGACCAGCCCTGCCGCGATCAGCAGCGCCTCCGCCAGCACGATCCCCACCGCCAGCAGCACACCGCCGACGAGCAGCACCCACCAGTACCGCGCACGGTGGGGCGGACGCCGGACGGGTGCGCCGGCCGGGAACCGGGGCGAGGCACGGCCGAGCAGTACCTCGTCGTCGTACGGGGTCATGACTCCTCCTCGCCTCACGTCTGCCGGCCGGTCCGGTACGCGGATCTCCGCGCACCTCCAGGATTCGCCCCGCCCGCCCTCCGCCACCATCGGGTACGACCCCCATTCGTCCCGGAGGCCGTCCCCCACCGCCTCGGGGTCGCCGCCCGGGGCGGCCACTCGTGTGGGTGACGGGCGCGGGAGCTGTCCCCGATCCCCCGGATGGGGGCCGTCACGGATGGCGGCCTGTCCGCCCCGCACCCACGCTGGACGATGAGGCCCCCACCAGTGGCCGACCGCGCCCCCGGGCAACCCCGAGACCGAACCCCGAGGAAGCCCGGAGCGCCCCCGACCGCGAGCCTCGGAGGAGGTGCTCCGCGATGCCCCTGTTCTGGCGGATCTTCCTGCTCAACGCCGCCGTCCTCGTCGCGGCCGCCGCCCTGCTGCTCGGCCCCGTCACCGTCTCCACCCCCGTCCTGCTCACCGAGGCCGCGATCCTCACCGCCGGACTCGCGGCGATGCTCGTCGCCAACGCCGTACTGCTCCGCATCAACCTCGCCCCGCTGCAACGCCTCAGCCGCGCCATGACCACGGCCGACCTGCTCCGGCCAGGGGTGCGGCCGCCGGTCGGCGGGCACGGCGAGATCGCCGAGCTGATCACCGTCTTCAACGCCATGCTCGACCGCCTGGAGGACGAGCGGGCCACCAGCAGCGCCCGCGCCCTGTCCGCCCAGGAGGCCGAACGCCACCGCGTGGCCCAGGAACTCCACGACGAGGTCGGCCAGACCCTCACCGCCGTCCTGCTCGAACTCAACCGCGCCGCCCGCCAGGCCCCGCCCGGCCTGCGCGAGGAACTCCGGCAGGTGCAGGAGACCACCCGGGCCGGACTCGACGAGGTCCGCCGCATCGCCCGCCGGCTGCGCCCCGGCGTCCTCGACGAACTCGGCCTGACCAGCGCCCTCAAGGCACTCGCCGCCGAGTTCTCCGGCCCCGGCCTCGCCGTACGCCACCAGCTCGGCAACGACCTGCCCCCGCTCGGCCACGAGAGCGAACTCGTCCTCTACCGCGTCGCCCAGGAAGGACTCACCAACGTCGCCCGGCACGCCCGCGCCCACCACGCCGAACTCACCCTCCGGCACACCCCCGCCGGGGTCGAGCTGCGCGTCCGCGACGACGGCCGGGGCACCGGCGGCGCGCCCGAGGGCGCGGGACTGCGGGGGATGCGGGAACGCGCGCTGCTCATCGGCGCCGACCTGGCCGTACGCCCCGGCCCGGACGGCAACGGCACCGAAGTCCTCCTCACCGTCCCGGTCCGGAGCCACCGCACCCGCCCCGAGCCACCGACCCGCCCGGAGCGACCACGTACTCCGGAGCCGCCACCCCGCCCGGAGCCGCCGCCATGACCGACCCGGCACCCACCCCCACCCGCATCCTCCTCGCCGACGACCACGCACTGGTACGGCGCGGGGTCCGCCTCATCCTGGAGGGTGAACCCGACCTCACCGTCGTGGCCGAGGCGGACGACGGCGCCGAGGCCCTGGTCCAGGCCCGCGACCTGCGGCCCGACCTGGCCGTCCTCGACATCGCCATGCCCCGCCTCACCGGCCTCCAGGCCGCCCGCGAGCTGTCCCGCACCCAGCCGGAGACGCGCATCCTCATCCTGACGATGTACGACAACGAGCAGTTCTTCTTCGAGGCCCTGGCCGCCGGCGCCTCCGGGTACGTGCTCAAGTCCGTCGCCGACCGCGACCTCGTGGAGGCATGCCGCGCCACCATGCGCGGCGAGCCCTTCCTCTACCCCGGAGCCGTCAACGCCCTCATCCGCGACTACCTCGACCGGGTGAGGGACGGCCGCACACTGCCGTCCCGCCTGATCACCGGCCGCGAGGAGGAGATCCTCAAACTCGTCGCCGAGGGCCACACCTCGCAGCAGATCGCCGACATCCTGGTCATCAGCCCCAAGACCGTCGAACGCCACCGCGCCAACCTGCTCCAGAAACTCGGCCTCAAGGACCGCCTGGAACTCACCCGGTACGCCATCCGCGTCGGCCTGATCGAACCCTGAGCCCACGACCGACGCGCCGGACGACAGCCGCACCCCACGCCTAACGCTCGGCGTCGGCTCCCACCGTCTCCGCCGACGCCTCTTCGGCCCCCACGCCCGTTTCCTCGTCGTACGCGCGCGTGTCCGCCGTTCTCACCGGCTCGGCAGACACCGGTTCAGCAGACCCCGGTTCGCCGGGCTGCGCAGGCCGTACGAATCCCAGCGCCCCCAGCACCCGCGCGAGCAGATGCGCCCGTGCCGCGATCACCGGCCCCAGCACGGCCAGCACCAGGACGTACCCGGCGATGAACGACGGCAGCCGTCCGTCGAGCCCCGCCCCGACCGCCATGGCGGCCAGGATCAGCGCGAACTCACCGCGCGCCACCAAGGTCGTCGCGATGTCGGCGGCATGCTCGGGGCCGTAGCCGTAGGAGCGGGCGACGAGCAGTCCGGCGATGACGTTCATGACGATGGTGAGGGCGGCCGCCGCGGCGACCGGGCCGGCCACGGAGGCCAGCCGGGCAGGGTCCAGGGCCAGCCCGAAGGCGAAGAAGAAGATGGCCGCGAACGCGTCCCGCAGCGGATGCACCAGCTGCCGGATGCGCGGCCCGGAGGAGGTGCCGGCCAGGATCAGGCCCACCATGAACGCGCCGATGGCATCCGCGACCCCCAGCAGCTCGGACACCCCCGCGACCAGGACGGCCGCGCCGAGGAAGCTGATCACCAGCAGTTCGTTGTCGCGGACCCGGATCAGACGGCCGACCAGCCGGGTGCCGTAGCGGGCGGCGACCGCCAGTACCAGCAGGAACGCGAACGCCTTCGCCGCCTGGAGGATCGTCTCCGCGACGCCCTCTGCGCCGCCGATGACCGGCTGGAGCGCGGCGAGGTACAGCGCGAGGAACAGGTCCTCGACCACGATCACGCCGAGGATCAGCCGTGTCTCCGGGCGGCTGATCCGGCCCAGGTCGATGAGGATCTTGGTGACGATGGCGGAGGAGGAGATGCCGAGCACCCCGGCCAGCACCAGCGCCTCCCGCGCGCCCCAGTCGAGCGCGAACCCGAAGCCGAGGCCCGCGCCGACGTTCAGCAGCAGATACACCCCGCCCGCCGTCAGCAGCCGTCTGCCGCCCCGGCGCAGGTCTTTGAGCTGGAATTCCAGCCCCAGGTAGAACAGCAGCAGCACGAGCCCCAGCGCGGACAGCATCTCGAAGTCGTGCGGGTCCGACACCAGGACCAGACCCGGGGTGTGGGGGCCGAGCAGCAGACCGGCCAGCATGAACAGCGGGATGGTCGGCACGCCGATCCGGGCGCCGAGGCGGGCGAGGAACGCGGCGGCCAGGAAGGCGCCGCCCATGGCGAGCAGGGCGTCAGCGTGTCCCACGGGCCACCGCCTTCCCCTGGCCGTCGGTCGAGGTCACGTGCGTGACGTCGAGGTCACGCGTCATGACGTCGACGTCACGTGTCATGACACGGTCGCACGGGCCGCGCGGCGCCCACCATCGGTGACGACACCCATCCACGGGCGGGTACGACACCCATGCGTCCACGGGACGCGACACCCATTCGGCCAGGGAGGACGCACGGCACGCGACTCCCACCCGGCTCGGGCGGACGCACGGGACGCGACCCCCCACCCGGCCAGGGACGAAGCACGGCACGCGACCCCCACCCGGCCACGGCGACGCGCGCCACCCGTCCGGCCGAACGCCCCGCCCCGCCGCCCCCGCAACTCCCGCACCCCGTCCGGCGAACGCCCCGCGAACGTCCCACGACGAATTGCCGACCCGTGCCGCCCGTGTTTCGTTGGGTGCTGAGCGATCCCCGCCCGGGGGCGCACGGCCGGCTGGAGGAACAGTGGCAGCGCAGAAATTCGTCCAGATCATCGCCTTCGAGACCGACCGCATCGACGAGATGCGCACTCTGGCCATGAAGATCGAGGAGCGCTTCGGCAGCAAGGAGCAGGGCCCCAGCTACCAGGCCGTCCTCAAGGACCGCAACCAGGAGAACCGCTACTACGAGGTCCTCCAGTTCGACTCCTTCGACGAGGCCGCGCGCAGCCGCCAGAACCCCGAGTCCCGCGAGTTCGCCGAGCGCATGGCGGCGCTGTGCACCCGCCCGCCGTCCTTCCTGGAGTGCGACGTGCTGGAGGAGTCCCGCTGAGCCGGCCGGGACTCCTCCGGGCGGACGTACGGCACCCGGCTACAGCAACCGCCACAGATGGTCGTCCGTGCCGTTGTCCGCGAACTGAACCACCTGTGCGCTGTTCGCGGTGGACATCCCCGACACGCCGAGCACCTTCCCGCTGTGCCTGTTCAGCAGCAGGAACCAGCCGTCGTCCTTGTCCACCCGGCGCCACAGATGGTCGTCGGTGCCGTTGTCCTCGTACTGGACGACGATCGCGCTGTCGGCCGTGGACATGCCGTCCACGCCCAGCACCTTGCCGCTGTGCCCGTTGCGGACGAGGAACCAGCCGTCGCCCCGGTCGACCAGCTGCCAGGCGTGATCACCGGTGGGCGTGTTGTCGTACTGCACCACCCGCGCGCTGTTGGCGGTGGACATGTTGTCCACGGCGAGCACCTTGCCGCTGTGCTTGTTCTGGACGCGCCGGAAGGGCGGTTCCGGCGTCCAGGGGCGGCCGTCCGGCGTGGCGGCCGGGAAGCTGGTGATACGGAGCCGGGCCGCGCCCATGGGGATGAGCGTGACGCTCTCCACGGGGGAGCCGGAGCGGGCCGGGCTCCGTTGCAGCGGGGCGACCACGTGCTCGTCGTCCGCGACCCACTCGGGGATACGGCGGGCCCGCGCCGTCATGCGCACGGGTGTGCCGTCCTGGGTGAAGGGGTTGGCCGCGACCGGACCCGCGCCGCGCGTGAACTCCGGGGTGCTGTCCGGGACCAGGCCGTAGTTCCAGGGCGTGGTGGCGTGCACCTCGTACTCGGGGAAGGCGTCGTCGCCCGCGTAGCGCACATAGTCCTCGCCGATCCGCAGGGCGTACGTGAGCGGGCCGCGCCGGACGCTCACCGCGTCCTGCCCCGCACTCCAGGTGTGCAGCACCGTGCGCTGGGGGAGCTTCAGCGTCACCGTGTCGCCGTCCGACCACAACCGGTCCACCACGGTGAAGGCGGGCCCCGGTGTCGCCGCGAACGCCTTTCCGTTCACGGTGAGTTGAGGATCGGAGCACCAGCCCGGCACGCGCAGGTGGAGCGGGAAGCGCACGCGGCGCGGAGTCGAGAGCGTGAGGCGGACGGTGTCCCCGAAGGGGTAGTCGGTGTCCTCGGTGACCGTGACCTCGGTGCCGCCCGCCACCGTCGCGCGCACCGTGCAGGGCGAGTAGAGGGCGGCGGCCAGTCCGCCGCCGGGCGCCGCGAGCCACAGCTCCTCGCTGAAGTACGGCCATCCCATGCCGTAGTTGTGGGGGCAGCAGCGGTACTGGTCGACACCGGGCTGGAAGGACTGCATGGCGAAGCCGTTCTGGAACTGGCCTTGCGTCTTCGTCCTGTTGTCGAGGTCGATGCCGTTCGCGCTGGTGATGTAGTGCACCGCCCGGCCGGCGGGGTCGAGGGCCGCGGGCAGCAGGTTGAAGGCCAGTTCCTCGCAGCGGTCGGCCCACACCGCGTCGCCCGTGATCCGGGTCAGCAGCTCGTGGCTGGCCATGAACTCCACGATGCCGCAGGTCTCGAAGCCCTGCCGGGGATCACCGAAGCCGGGGCGGATGTTCTCGTCGCCCGCGAAGCCGCCGCCGGGGAACTGCCCGTAGGAGCCCATCACTTGGTCGTAGACCTGGTAGGCGGCACGGGTGTCGGAGGCCGAGCCGGAGCGGCGGGCGTACTGGGCGCCCTCACGGAAGCCCTGCGCGATGTTGACGTTGTGCGGGGTGGGCAGCGCGCCGGTCCAGGAGGCGCCGTAGCCGTGCATCTTGTCGGCCAGGCCGAGCAGGAAGGCGTCGCCGGTGCGGTCGTACAGCCACAGGGCGATGTCCAGGCCGTCGCCCCAGCGGTAGGAGACCCAGCTGTGGTCGAACGCGCCCTTGCCCTGCGCGTTCATGAAGGTCAGGAAGCGGGTCAGGAAGGGCACGATCCGCGTGTCGCCGCTGTACTCCTCCCAGGTGCGCAGCGCCATCAGCAGCGGCAGGAACGGCCAGAAGTCGGGGCCGCCGTCCAGCGAGGTGCGCAGGGCGCGGGGGCCGAAGAAGCCGTCCGCCTGCTGCGTGGCCAGGATGGCGTCGATCCAGCGCCGGGAGTTCGCCAGCGCGTGGTCGTCGCGGGTGGCGATGGCGAGCGGGACGTAACCCCGTAGCCAGTACGGCAGTTCCTCCCAGCCGGGGTTCTCCGGGTGCACCCAGCCGGTGGAGGCGAAGTCGAGGAAGTGCGAGCGCTGTTCATACCGGCCGAACAACCCGTCGCGCAGCAGCCGGAGTTGGCCCGCGAGCCAGCCGCGTGCCGTGATGCTGCCGGGGCGCAGCCGGGTGAAGGCCGCGGGCGCGAGCGCGCGGGGGGTGCGGCCCGCGGCGGCGGCAGGGGGAGCCAGCCGGACGGACAGCGCGGCCGAACTCAGCGCCAGGGCGCCGCCGGTGAGGAAATGACGTCGGTGGAGGGGCATACGGCGCTCCTGAGGAGTGGGGGAAGAGTGCGCGGCCCGCCCCGGGGAGGCGAGGCGGGCCGTGCGGTCAGGAGGTGCAGGTGAGCGTGCCGTTCTCGGCGCCCTTGATCAGCGCCTCGTGCGCGGCGTGGAGCCGCTTCGCGTCGGGCTTGAGGACCTTGCGGTCGTAGGTCATCAGCCCGTTCAACTCGCCCTCGACGTCCGTGATCTGGGTGTACACGGCGCCGTTGCCGCCCTTGCAGGCCGCGAGCTGCCCGACCTCCTTCAGCCGGTCGAGGTACACATCGGTGTAGGTCTCCGGGGTGACGCCCACATAGGTCATCTGGACCGGGAAGGCGTGCCCGGGGACACCCAGGCCGAGGCCGCCGTACTCACCGCTGACCAGGGCCCGTTTGCCGTCGGCCGCGGGCAGTTGCGGGCTCGGATAGCCGTGGGCGTCGGCGATGTCGCCGTTGCCGCCGTCCACCGCGCCGCAGCAGTTGAGGCCGCTCATGTTGTTGACCAGCCGCGTCGGGTCGAGGGACTTGGCGTAGTCCGCGATCCGGGCCTGGTCGTACTGGCCCCAGCCCTCGTTGAAGGTGACCCACATGATGACCGAGGGGTGGCTGTCGTGCTGCCGGATCATCTGCTTGAGCTCGTGCTCGTACTCCGTGCGCGCGGCCGCCGACGGGTTGACCGTGTTCATCGCCGGCATGTCCTGCCAGACCAGCAGACCCAGCTTGTCCGCCCAGTAGAACCAGCGGTCGGGCTCGACCTTGATGTGCTTGCGCACCGAGTTGTAGCCCAGCTGCTTGTGCACCTTGAGGTCGTAGGCGAGGGCGTCGTCGGTCGGGGCCGTGTAGAGACCGTCGGGCCAGAAGCCCTGGTCGAGGGTGGCCATCAGGTAGACCGGCTTGCCGTTGAGCAGGGTGCGCTGCTTGCCGTTCACCGTCTTGACCTCGATGGAGCGCATACCGAAGTAGCTGCCCACCCGGTCGGCGGAACTGCCCCTGCCCACCGTGACCTTGAGCTTGTACAGGTGCGGGTCGTCCGGCGTCCAGGCGTGCGGATGCGGCACCGGCACCTTCAGGGCCGTACCGGTGGTGCCGTGGACGCGGCCGACCTCGCGGCGGCCGTCGTAGGCGACGGCCGTGACCGGCACGCCGTCACGCACCCCGCGCACGTCCACCGCGACCGAACGCTTCGCGAGGTCCGGGGTGGTCTTCACATCGGCGGCGTGGTCGCGGGCGACCGGCTCCAGCCACACCGTCTGCCAGATGCCCGAACTCGGCGTGTACCAGATGCCGCTGGGGTCGAGGCGCTGCTTGCCGACCGGCGGGTTCTCACCGCTTGCCGAGTCGGTCGGGTCGTAGACGCCGACGATCAGCTCCTGCGGCCCGGACTTCTTCAGCGCGTCCGTCACGTCCACGCTGAACCGGTCGTAACCGCCCTTGTGTTCACCGACCTTGCGGCCGTTGACGTACACCACGGCCTGCCAGTCCACGGCGTCGAAGTTCAGCTGGAGCCGCTGCTGGTGCGCGCGCCAGTCGGACGGCACGGTGAAGCTCCGCTTATACCACATGCGGTCCTCGTGCCGCTCGATCCCGGAGAGCTGGGACTCCACCGGGTAGGGGACGAGGATCTTCTCGGCCAGCTTCTTGCCCGTGGGCGGCTGCTCGCCCGCCTTGGCCCCGGCGAACTCCCAGGTGCCGTTGAGGTTCTTCCACGCGTCGCGCGTCAACTGCGGGCGCGGGTACTCCGGGTGGGCGTTCTTCGCGCTCACCTTGTCCGCCCACTTGGTGCGCAGCTGGTACGTCGAGCCGTTGGTGCCGGTGCTCCAGAAGTCGCTGACGGCGGTGCCGTCGGCCTCGGTCAGGCCGCCCTTGCCGTCGTAGCGCAGGTCCGCGTAACCGCCGTGACCGCCGACGACCGGCTCGGTGAGCGGGACGACCAGCTTGGCCGGGTCGGAGGCGTCCAGGTGGGCGGTGCCGCGCGGCCAGGCCGAGCCGCCGACATCGATGTCGAGGTGACCGTCGAAGCCGGCCGGGGGAGCGGCGAGCGGACGGTCGAAGTCCAGCACGAGGGTCTTGCCGTCGGGCTGGATGGCCGCGCTCGCGGGGCCGTTGTAGGTGAAACCGTCGGGCAGCGTGAACGCCGACTGCGGGATCGCCTGCTTGCCGCCGCCGGGCGGCGTCCAGCGCACATGCAGGTTCGAGCCGCCGTAGTGCTCGAAGTACTCGACCTTGAAGTCGTAGGCGTGGCCCGCCTCCAGGGTGACGGGAGCCGAGGTCTGCTCCTTGTCCCAGTCGTCGACCCAGTGGTCGATGACGGACTTGCCGTCGATCCAGAGCCGGAAACCGTTGTCCCCGGTGATCGAGAAGACATGGGCGCCGCTCGCGGTCGGCGTGAGCTTGCCGGTCCAGCGCACACTCACGTCGTCCTGCCGGCCGGTGCGGGCCTTCAGACGGGGTTCGAGGTCGGGGAAGTCGAGACTCGGGTCGAAGGACGTCGCCTTCAGGGTGGCGAAGTCGAAGGCACCGGGGGCGGACTGGGTGTAGTACTCGCCCTTGAGCCCGTGGGCGACGGGTGCTTCGGACGCCCGGGACTCGGCGGGCGCGGCCTTGGAGCCGACCGCACCGGCCAGCACCAGCGCCATCGCGGTGAACGCGGAGGCCAGCCAGCGGCCGGCACGCAGTCTGCGGCGGGGGAAGGTGGGATGCACGTGTACCTCCGGTGGGAAACGGAGTTGCGGGTGCGTGCTCTGCCCGTGCTTCGGAACATCTTGTATAACGTTGGAAACAAGGGCAGTTGGCATGAGAACACGCCTCCTGCGCTCTGTCCAGGTGTCTGACACGAGGCGTGGGAGGACAGCAGATGCGCGTGAGCCTGAAGGACGTGGCCGAACGTGCGGGGGTCTCCGTGAAGACCGTCTCCAATGTGGTCAACGACTATCCGCACGTCACACCGGCCATGCGGGCCCGGGTCCAGCAGGCCATCGACGAACTCGGCTACCGGCCGAATCTGACCGCTCGTCACCTGCGCAAAGGACGCACCGGAATCATCGGCCTGGCCGTGCCCGAACTCGGCAACTCCTACTTCGCCGAACTGGCCGGCGCCGTCATCGACGCCGCCGCCCAGCACGAGTACACCGTGCTGCTCGACCACACCCAGGGACTGCGCGAACAGGAGATCCTGGTCTGCCAGGGCTTCCGCGCCCGGGTCATGGACGGGCTGATCCTCAGCCCGCTGGAGCTGGAGACCGAGGACCTCGCCGCCCGCCGCGACGACGCGCCCCTCGTCCTGCTCGGCGAGCGCCGCTACGACCTGCCCTACGACCACATCGTCATCGACAACATCGCCGCCGCCCGCGCCGCCGTGCGCCATCTCCTCTCCCTCGGACGGCGCCGCATCGCCTTCCTCGGCGCCCGCCAGGACCGCCTCCATCAGCCCGCCCACCTGCGGTTCATCGGCTGGCAGGCGGAACTGGCCGCCTCCGGACTCGTCGCCGACGAACGCCTGGTCGCCACCACCCGGGGCTGGGGCCACGAGGACGGCGCCCGGGCCATGGCCGCGCTGCTCGACGCCGGGGAGCAGCCGGACGGCGTGTTCGCCTACAACGACCTGATCGCCCTCGGTGCCATGCGCGTGCTCTTCGAACGTGGCCTGCGCATCCCCGAGGACGTGGCCGTGGTCGGCTTCGACGACATCACCGAGTCGCGCTACGGCGCCGTCACGCTCACCACCGTCTCCCCGGACAAGGTGGCCATCGCGCGCCTCGCCGTGGAATCCGTCGTCGGACGGCTCAAGGGCGAGCAGAACCACGAGGCGCCCCGCGTCGCCCGCCAACTCCAGCCCGGCTTCACGCTCGTGGAGCGGGAGAGCACCCTCGGACGGCGCGTCCGCACGAGCTGACCAGCACAAATACCGTACAGCGAGGGTGAGTTGGCCCGGATTGCGGTTGGATGACGTGCTGTCCGAGGTGTTTACACGGCCCTTGCAACGATGTAAAAAGCATCCTGATCTGGTCACCGCCGGACCGGCCTTCCGCAGTCCCGAAGTGGGGTAATCCGCATGAAGCCGCACTCCCGCAGCACCACCAGAACCATCCTCGCCGTGGGTCTCACCGCCAGCCTGGCGCTCGTCGCCGCCTGCACCAAGTCCGAGGACGACAAAGCCTCTTCGGGCAGCACCGCCGTGAACGACGACGCCGGGAAGCAGGTCGCCGAGAGCGGCGGCGGCAAGACCTGCGCCATCGGCGACTACGGCGCCGACAAGCTCGACCTGTCCAAGACGGTCGTCGGCTTCTCGCAGTCGGAGAAGGAGGCGAACCCCTTCCGCATCGCGGAGACCGCCTCCATCAAGGCCGAGGCCAAGAAGCGCGGCGTCAAGCTGCTCACCGCCAACGCCCAGTCCCAGTTCTCCAAGCAGATCAGCGATGTGCAGGACCTCATCGCCAAGGGCGCCAAGCTCCTCGTCATCGCCCCGCTCAACTCCGACGGCTGGGACCCGGTCCTCCAGTCCGCCCACGCCAAGAAGATCCCGATCATCACCATCGACCGCCAGATCAACGCCGCCCCCTGCAAGGACTACGTGAGCTTCATCGGCTCCGACTTCGTCCAGCAGGGCCGGCGCGCCGCCGACCAGCTCATCGCGGCCACCGGCGGCAAGGGCGAGATCGCGATCCTGCTCGGCGCGGCGGGCAACAACGTCACCACCGAGCGCACCAAGGGCTTCGAGGAGCAGATCAAGGCCAAGGCCCCCGGACTCAAGGTCGTCTTCAAGCAGACCGGCGAGTTCACCCGCGAGAAGGGCCAGTCGGTCACCGAGCAGCTCATCCAGTCCAAGCCCGGCATCAAGGCGATCTACGCCGAGAACGACGAGATGGGCCTCGGCGCCGTCAACGCCCTCAAGGGCGCGGGCAAGAAGCCCGGCGCGGTGAAGATCGTGACCATCGACGGCACCCGCAACGCCGTCCAGGGCATCGCGGACGGCTGGATCAGCGCCGTCATCGAGTCCAACCCGCGCTTCGGGCCGCTCGCCTTCTCGACGCTCGACGACTTCACCCAGGGCAAGCCGGTCGGCGAGGACATCGTCATCAAGGACAGCCAGTACACGAGCGCCAACGCCAAGGCCGACCTCGACAAGGCGTTCTGAGCCCGACCAGGCAACTTGAGGCCCGCCAGGGCCTCGTGACGGCTCGTCATCGTGAGGCGCCGGGGGAACGACCGCTCCCGGCGCCCCGAGCGGGCACGTCGCCCATGACCCCCATGGAGAGCAGCCGTGACCGCACCTCCCGACGAAGTACTCGCCGTACGCGACCTGACCAAGCGCTTCCCCGGTGTACTGGCCCTGGACGGGGTGACGTTCACGCTCCGGGCCGGTGAGGCGCACGCCCTGGTCGGCGAGAACGGCGCGGGCAAATCCACCCTGATCAAGGTCCTCACCGGCGTCTACCGCCCCGACGAGGGCGAACTGCGCTACCGCGGCGAGCCGGCCGCCTTCTCCACCCCGCTCGCCGCGCAGCACGCCGGGATATCCACGATCTACCAGGAGGTCAACCTCATCCCCCTGATGAGCGTGGCCCGCAACCTCTGTCTCGGCCGCGAACCGCGCACCCGGCTCGGCCTGATCGACTTCGCCCGGATGCACCGCGAGGCGGCGGAGACGATGGCCGAGTACGGCGTCCACGTCGACGTCCGCCGCCCCTTGCGCGAACTCGGCGTCGGCGCCCAGCAGATGGTCGCGCTCGCCCGTGCCGTCTCCGTCGACGCCCGCGTGGTCGTCATGGACGAGCCCACCTCCTCGCTCGAACCCCGCGAGGTGGAAACGCTGTTCGGCGTCATCCGGCGGCTGCGCGCCCAGGGCATCGCCGTGCTCTACGTCAGCCACCGCATGGACGAGCTGTACGCCGTCTGCGACACGGTCACCGTGCTGCGCGACGGCAGGCTGGTGCACACGGGACCGCTCGCCGAGACCGGCCGCCTCCAGCTCGTCTCCCTCATGCTCGGCCGGGAGACGAGCGAGGTCAGCGCGGAGGGCGTCACCAAGTTCGCCGGAAGCCACGACGCGGGGACCGAACCGGTGCTCAGGGCGGAGAAGCTGAGCAAACGGCACCTGCTGCACGACGTCTCCCTGGACATCCGCCCCGGCGAGGTCGTCGGACTCGGCGGGCTGCTCGGCTCGGGGCGTACCGAGACCGCCAAGGCCATCGCGGGCGCCCTCGCGCTCGCCGGCGGCCGGGTCACCGTGGCCGGGCGGCCCGTGCGCACCGGCTCCACCCCCGCCGCGATCCGCGCCGGCATCAGCCTGCTGCCCGAGGACCGCAAGACCGAGGGCATCGTGCCCGGCCTCTCCGTCCGGGAGAACATCGCCCTGGCCGCGCTGCCCCGCATGTCCCGCTTCGGCCTGGTCTCCGAGGCGAGCGTGGACCGCGTGGTCGACACCTTCATGAAACGCCTGCGGATCAAGGCCGCCAGCCCCGACCAGAAGGTCGGCGAACTCTCCGGCGGCAACCAGCAGAAGGTCCTCCTCGCCCGCTGGCTCGCCATGCAGCCCAAGGTGCTGCTCCTGGACGAACCCACCCGGGGCATCGACGTCGGCGCCAAGGCCGAGGTGCAGAAACTCATCGACGAACTGGCCGAGGACGGCCTCGGCGTCCTGCTGATCTCCTCCGACGTGGAGGAGCTGGTCGAGGGCTCCGACCGGGTGGTCGTCCTCCGGGACGGCGCCGTCGTCGGCGAGCTGACCGGCGACGACGTGAGCGAGGACCAGTTGATGCGGGCCATCGCCGAGGCGGCCGAGGAGGAGCCCCGCCATGACTGAACTCTCCCTCGACAGAAGGGCTTTCCCCGACCGGGCCGCAGTGGTCGCCTGGCTGCAGAACTACGGCGTCTATCTCGGCCTCGCCGTCCTGCTGCTGTTCAACGTGCTCTTCACCGACCACTTCGTCTCCGGCGAGAACTTCCGCACCCAGGCCGTCCAGGTCGCCCCGGTCCTGATCGTCGCGCTCGGCATGGCGCTGGCCATCGGCACCGAGGGCATCGACCTGTCGGTGGGCGCGGTGATGGCGCTGGCCACCTCCGTGACCTCGCTCTATCTCGGCTACGGCCCCTGGCTCGCGCTGCTCATCGCCATGGTCGCCGGCGCGGTCGTCGGACTCGCCAACGGTTCCCTCATCGCGTACGTCGGCGTGCAGCCCATCGTCGCCACCCTCGCGCTCATGGTCGGTGGGCGCGGCATCGCCCTGGTCCTGCTGCCCCAGCTCAAGGACGTGCGCGACCCCACGATGGCCTCGCTCGGCGCGGGCAGCGTCCTGGGCATCCCGTACCTGGCGATCGTCGCGGCGGTGCTGGCGGTGATCGTCGGCTTCGTCGTACGCCGGACCACCTTCGGGCGCCGCCTCCTCGCCGTCGGCGACAGCCGGCCCGCCGCCCAGCTCGCCGGGCTTCCGGTGCGCGGCGTGCTGATCGCCGTCTACGTCTGCTCGGGCGTCCTCGCGGCCGTCGCCGGGTTCCTCGCCACGGCCCGCCTCCAGGCCAGCGACCCCAGCTCGCTCGGCAACCTCATGGAACTGTCCGCCATCACCGCCGTCGTGGTCGGCGGCACCCCGCTCACCGGCGGCCGCGTCAGGATCGGCGGCACGGTGGCCGGAGCCGTCCTCATCCAGCTCCTGACGGCCACGCTCATCAAACACGATCTGCCCACGTCCTGGACGCAGATCGCCCAGGCACTGGTCATCGTGCTCGCGGTGTACGCGGCACGGGAGAGGGGCAAGCGGTGACCAGCACCAAGGAACACCCCACGACCGCCCCACAGGCGGCACCCCCCGAGGACGCCGCCCGGCGCGGCGACCGTATCGCCGAGCTCGCCCAGCGGCACGGCGCCCTGGTGGCCCTCGTCGTCCTCGCCGCCGTCGCCTCCCTCTCCTTCGACTCCTTCGCCACCGGCGACAACCTCGGCAACATCGCGGTCAACTCCGCCTTCCTCGCCACCGTCGCGCTCGGCATGACCTTCGTCATCGTCAGCGGCGGCATCGACCTCTCGGTCGGCTCCGTCTTCGTCCTCGGCGGGGTGCTGGCCGCCTGGGGATCGCAGTACGGCACGGTCGTCGCCCTGTTGCTGCCCCTCACGGTGTGCGCGGTGATAGGCCTGGTCAACGGCCTCCTCGTGGCCCGCACCGGACTCGCGCCGTTCATCGTCACCCTCGCCTCGATGCTCGCCGCCCGGGGCATCATGCTCGCCATCACCGACGAGGGTGCCGACACCTACCTCGTCGCCAAGGGCTCCTTCTTCGCCACCCTCGGCCAGAGCAAGCTGCTCGGCGTGGCAACACCCGTATGGATCACGGCCGTTCTCTATCTGGCGGGCGCCGTCCTGCTGCGCCGCACCGCCTTCGGACAGCGGGTCTACGCCATCGGCGGCAACGAACAGGCAGCCGCCCTCATGGGCGCCCCCGTCGCCCGCACCAAGATCGCCGTCTACACCCTCTCCGGCCTCCTCGCGGGCCTCGCCGGCGCGCTGAGCGCCGCCTACCTCGCCTCCGGCGTCACCATCCTCGGCTACGGCATGGAGCTCGACGCCATCGCCGCCGTCGTCATCGGCGGCACCCTCCTCACCGGCGGCCTCGGTTACGTCAGCGGCTCCCTCGTCGGCGTCCTCCTGCTCAAGGTCATCCAGAACGTCATCAACCAGATCGGCTCCCTGGACTCGGCCTACCAGCAGGTCGCCAGCGGGGCGTTCCTCGTCCTGGTCGTCATCGCCCAGACGTGGCTGGCGAGGAGGCGGCGGGTGGGGTGAGTACGGCGCCTCACGGCGCTCACGGCGGTCATGGCGGTGGGTTCACCCCGCCGCCGTCAGCGCCTCCAGCGCGCTCGCCTGGGTGCGCCAGTCCACCGGGTTGGGCGCCGAACCCGCCCAGCGCGCGCCCAGCCGGTTCAGCGCGTCGCGGTCGGAGCCCCAGACCGAGTCGGCCTGCCGGGTGAGATACGTACGGTAGGCCGACGACCCGGTGGCGTCCGCGAGGTCGGCGAGATGCCGTACGAACACGCCCTTGAACTGCTTCTGGTTGTCGTCGCACGAAGCGGACCCGAGGTCACAGGACTCGGTCAGCACACCGTCGCGCGTCAGCTGCGAGGAGGTCGTCCCCGCGTCCGCGAGCCGCCGGGCGGTGTCGAGGTAGCGGCTCTGCCCGGTCGAACGCCACAGCTCGGTGAACGCGCCGATCGCCAGCCCCTGGTTGTAACTCCACACCGTCTGGCCGTTGTTGGCGCAGGACGAGTTCAGCCCGTCGTTGATCAGCCCCGAGGAGTTGATCATCCCGCTGTTGAGGAACCAGTCCGCCGCCGTCGTCGCCCGCGCGCCCCACGTCGTGTCGCCGGACACCCGCTGATGCAGCGCGGTCACCAGCCACAGGTAGAGCCCGTTGGTCACCGCGTTCTTGTACGTGCGCTCCCGGTTCCACCACACCCCGCCGCCGCAGGTGCCCGTGTCCCAGTACTGCTGCACGTAGTTCGTGATGGTGACCGCCTCGTCCAGATAGCGCTTGTCGTGCGTGTAGTCGTACGCGTCCACCCACGCCACCGCCCACCACGCCGCGTCGTCGATGGCACGGCTGATGAAGTGCCCCTCGATCGGGTCCGAACTGCGGCCGCCCGCCGGGAAGACGCCGTTGTTCTGCTCGAAGGTCCGGGAGATCACCCAGTCGTAGTCGTGCCGCCCGCTGGTGCGCGCGAAGTCGATCAGCGAGGTGAGGGCCACCGCCGAGTTCCACCAACTGCTCCGCCACCAGCCCTCGTTGACCTGGTACGACGCCACGAGCGCGTCCGCCGCCGCACGTGCCCGGGTCGGCACCGGCCGCGCCCACGCCGTGCAGCTGCCGTCCTGGTGCGACGCCTCCCGGCCACAGGCCCGCACGGCGCCGCCGTAGAGCAGGCCGCGCGGATCGCGCGTCGCGAACATCTTGGTCCGCGCCGAACTCGCCCCGGAAGCAACGGAGATACGGCCCAGCGACGATCCCTCCGGCCAGCTGCCGCCCTCGTCCCAGGAGCGGTCGAGCCAGATCTCGTCCCCGGTGCCGCCGTTCTCGACCACACCCCAGGCGGTGCCGTTGGCCTGGTCCATGTGGAGGCTGATGGTGCGGCCGTACAGCGTGGTCGCGGGCACGGGACGGGTGTCGCCCGCCGCCGTCGCCGGATCGGCGCCGTCACAGGCCGAGCCGTCGCACACCTGCGGCCGGAACCAGTCCGTGCAGGTCACCGCCCCGGCATCCCCACATGCCCGGATCCAGCCGCGCCGGTGGGCCACCGGGTCGGTGACGTTGTACATCAGCGTTCGCGTACCGGTCCACGTGCTCGGGATGCCCGCCTTGCCGAGCAGTCCGTCCCAGGTGGCGCCTCGGTCCCAACTCCGGTCCAGCCAGACGGAATTCCCCTGGGTGCCCTGGTCGATACTGGCCCACGCCATGTCGTCCGCCTCGGACACGTGCAGCCGCAGCACCCGTCCGTTGATGTTCCGGTCGCCCACCGGGAAGCTCTCCTGCCGCGCCTTCGACGGATCGAGCGTGTCACAGGCGAGCGCGCACACCGCCGTCGCCGCGACGGAGGGGGTGGGCAGGGCGAGGAGGCCGCCCAACGCGAGGGCCGGTGCGAGGAGTCCACCGAGGAGGCGATGTCTGCGGATCGGCATGGCGGGTCCGTCCTGTCGGTCGTCCGTTCGTCGGGTGGGGCCGCGTGGTTCACGTGATCGGCAACTTTCCAACGTTGAACCACTCCGGTCATGTGCACGACAGCACCGTGGGGAGGACCTGTCCAGCCCGGGGACGGACTCGGCCGGAACGCGCCGCTGGGTCCCAGCCGGACGCGGCACCGGCAGGCCTCCGGCGCGGACACGGTGCGCTGCGGCCGCGTGCACACCGAACGGCTCCTTCGGCCGACGCCGTGCACGCGCATCGACGACGTCAGCGCGAGCGGGCTGACGCCCGGGGCGGTGGACCTTGTTCCTTGCGGCTCAACTGCCGCTCGCGCACCCGCGGTTCAGGCGACGCCCGTCCTGTCGTTGATCTGGAAGGTGACGACCTCGACTTCGGCGGTGCCCGTCAGGTCCGGGTAGTGGCCCTTGAGGACGTCGCGGAGTTCGGCTGCGGTCGTGAGTCCCTCGGCCTGGGCGTCCTCGTCGGTGAGGTCGTCGGCCACGCAGTGCCTGATGCCGGTGACCTCTGCCGGCAGGACGACTTCGGGGTCGCTCTCGAACACCAGCCGTGCCGGGCCGAGTTGCGCCGGGTCCCGGAAGCGGGTCGTCTTGGTCTTGGCGCCGGAGCGGACGACTTCGAGGTAGCGGGGGTGGAACCGGATGATCGGGGGACCGGCCGTCTCGGGGTCCTGGTAGAGCGACGGGTCGAGACCGGTCATGCCCGCTTCCGGGGTCCATTGCTGAGCCAGCGGCATCAGATCGGCGGCGAGCACGGACCTGAGCCCCGCGGGGGTGGGCACGATGACGCGCATGGCGGGGTAGTGGTCCAGGAAGACCTGGCGGTCGCGCCCGCAGGGGCCGACGACCCCGCGCCCGTGGTTTCCCACGGCGACGACGCAGCGCATCTGGCGGGCGCCCTGGGCTCGCGCGGCCCCCAGGGCCACGAGTTCGGCGCAGGGGCCGCCGGTGAAGTGGTAGAGGTTCACACCGGCGAACATCCGGTAGTCGGCCGCCATGACCGCGGCGCCCATCGTGTGCACCCCGTCTTCGCCGGGCCCGGCGTCGGTATGCGCGTCTATGGTCCGGCGTGCCAGTTCCACGAGCTCACGCTCGTCATCGTCGAGAACTCGTGCGGATGGCGGGACGTACACCTGTGTGACCTTCTCTTCCTTCAGCAGTCGCCCGAGAGCATGTCACGCCGCACAGGAGGGCTCCACAGGGTTTCGACGTGGCGCAGGCACTGGACGGCGGGATCGCCGGCCGGCGCCAGGCCTGGACCTTCATCCGCGACTTCGCCGCCGCCTGGACCGAACCGCTGACCGAGGACGACGCAACGCCCCCGGCGGAACTCGCCCGCGCGGAGGCGCTGCTCGGCCACCCGCTGCCGGCCGCGCCGCGCGAGTTCCACGAGCCGGCGGGAGCCCGGCCTGCCGCCGGTGCCGCTCGACGCGGGCACGGCTGGGTGCCGTTCTTCGACCGGCTCTCCCCGGCCTGCGTCGAAATCGCCCTGAGCGAGACGCTGTTCGGGGGCGACGGGCAGCTCTACAACGCGTGCGAGCTGCCCGCGGAACTCCTCGGCACGATCCCCGTCCACTCCACCGACGGCCGGACCTACGACCAGGAGCCGGCCCCTCCGAGCCCGCCCACCACGAAGGTGTCGTAGATCTCCAGGAGGTCTTCGTCCCCGGGCAGGTCCGTCGTGCACGCTGTCTCCCGGCAGCACACGGCGGTCAGCCGGACCAGCTCGCGCAGGCCCGGGAGGTTCCGCGTGCAGTGAGGCCAGAGCTCCATGCCCGCGAGCGGGGAACTCAGTACGTCGCGCAACTCGTCGAGGGGGTCCGCGAGGAGAAGGCCGCCCGCGGACCGGGAGTGCGGACGGAACCGGAACCGCTCCACCGTGTCGGCGGCCGCGTCCCGCAGGAACCCGCTGCAGGGGACGGCGGGAGGCTCCTCGTCCATCACGCAGTACAGGCCCAGGGCCGGGACGGACCGGCAGGCCCGGACAAGCTGTCGCCGCAGGGAGGCCGGCAGATCCAGCCACGAGGTCAGCCCCGCCGTTCCGGCCAGAGCGGAGGCGGCCGTCCGCTCCGCCATGTCGGCGTGCTCGCCGCTCACCGCCAGAGTCGTCAGCTGAGCGGGTGCGGCGGGGTTCCAGTCGAGGACCCAGATGACGTCGTCGGCCGATAGGTGTCGCACATCTGGTCCTTGTCGTCGCGGCGCTTCGAGGCATGATCGCAGACGGCACCGGTGGGGACGAGGGCCGCTGTCAGCCGGCGGGGCTCTCCGCGACGTCCTGGCCCGTCCTCACCGGAGCGGAGGCGACCAGCAGCGCGGCGAAGACGAGGGGAGCGACCGCCTGGTAGCCGACCCACACCTCACCCCCGGCGTCACCACCCCGCCACGCCATGAGGAGGCCGAGACCGGCCGTCAGCACCCAGCCGCTGTCGTACGCGACCATGAGCCGCGTGTACGTGCGCGCCGACCGGCTGCGGATACAGCCGATCTCGACGCCGCCACCGATCAGCAGAGCCGCGCCGGAGACGGCCGGCAGCCAGACGGGGACGCCGAGCAGCCGGCCGAGCGGGGCGGTGGCTGTGAAGCAGGCGACGGCGAGGAGCACCTTGAAGGCGCCGTCGGTGAGAGCCCCCACCGTTTGCCGGGTCACCTGCGCCGCCTGGACCTGGACCATGAGCGTTCCCCCTTGAAGCTCGCGTCAACTGGGCTGTTCCGTAAAGAGATTACGGTAATAATCAAACTATGAGAATGACGAGAGCGGAAGCCAAGGAACGCAACCGGCGCGCACTGCTGGACGCCGCCTTCCAGGTCGTGTCCCGGGACGGCTACCGGGCCACGCTGGAGGAGATCGCCGAACGTGCCGGCCTGACGACCGGTGCCGTCTACTCCCTGTTCGGGAGCAAGAACGGTCTGGTGGTCGCCCTCGTCACCGACCGACTGCGGCCGTACTACGAAGAGATCGAGCAGGCGATACCCGCGGAACTGGACCTGCTCGACGCGGTCGAGGCCTTCGCCCGGCACTGCCGGCGTGGCTGTGACGCCCCCGACGCGCGCTCCGCCCTGTCGCTCCAGATCACGCTGCTGGACATGGCCCTGCACGACCCGGAGTTGGGGGAGCGGCTCGCCGCGTCCGTCCGGTCGCAGGAGAGCCACCTGGTCGCGTTGTTCGCCGGACGGCCGTACGACGGAAACGTGGTGACACCACGTCAGGCGCGACGTCTGACCACCGCGCTCAGGGCCCTGTTCGTCGGCCTCGGCCAGGGCGTCCCGCTGGGCCTCGCCCCCGGCGCCGACGAGCAGTACTTCGCCGACGCCGCCCGCGCGTTGGCATCCGGTCTGTGTCTCGTCGCGCAGGACGAGGACGCGCAGGACGAGGACGCGTCGTGAGCGAGGGCACGCGCCCGTGAACCCCGTTGCCAAAGAGGCCCGTTACACCTGTGGACACCGTGGAGGCGCCGTGTTCTCATGCCTGGGGACCGGCTTTACAACGTTGTAGCCAGGCCGGTCAGACCGGTAGCCCAGTGCACTCGTCGTCTCCGTACGTCCACCGCGCTCGCGAGAGCGCCGTTGCCCCCCCATGGAGCGTGCCGTGCGACCACCCCTGTCCCGATCACCCCGCGGACGCCTCACCCGGATCGCCCTCGTCTGCGCGACGGCGGCGCTGGGGCTGACCTGCGCCGATCCGGCGACCGCCCGTCAGGCGTCCCACCCCGCCCGCAAGGCCACCGTGGCCGTCCAGAACGCCAGATTCCAGGTGCTGTCCCCGACCCTGATCCGCACCGAGTACGCCGGGGACAACCGCTTCGAGGACAGCGCGACGTTCAACGCGATCGGCCGGGACGGTTTCACGCCGCCCGCGTACAGCTCGTCGGTCAAGGACGGTGTCCTGACCCTCACCACCAGCGCCCTGACCCTGCGCTACGAGGTCGGCTCCGGGCCCTTCTCCGCCGACAACCTGACCGTGCGGCTGAAGGCGGGCCAGGACCAGGTGCTCGCCGCGCCCTGGCAGCACCCGGACTGCGCGGCCGGCGCGCTGTGCGAGGCCGAGGACCAGCCGCACGACGGACCCGGACTCGCCACCGACCACGCCGGGTTCACCGGCAAGGGCTTCCTCGCGGGCTTCGAGGTGACCAACAACTCCCTGACCACGGACGTGCGTTCGGAGAAGTCCGGCACCTACGACTACGCCGTCCGCTACGCCAACGGCACCGGTTCCGACGGCCGCCACGAGACCCGCACCCTCAGCCTCGGCGTCGACGGGGGAGCGGACCGTACGTTCAGCCTCCCCGCGACCGCCGACTGGAACGCCTGGGGCGTGGCCCGTATCCCGCTCACCCTCGGCGCGGGCCACCACACCGTACGGCTGCACCGCGCCGCCGCCGACTCCGGTGCCGTCAACATCGACAGCGCGGCCCTGCTCACCTCTGGCGCCGCCTACCCGGGCAAGGCCTCGACTGCCTTGTCCGGCTGCCACTTCGGTACGAGCTGCGAGGCCGAGGACACTCTGCTCGCCGGGTCCGCCGTGCTCGCCACCGACCACCAGGGCTACTCCGGCGACGGTTTCGCCGCCGAGCTGAACAAGGACGCCCGGCTCACCACCCACGTCACGGACGTACCCGCGGATGGCACCTACCTCCTGCACCTGCGCTATGCCAACGGCACCGGCGGCGACGGCCTGCACCAGGCCCGCGAGGTGCGCGTCGGCACCGGAACCGGCACCGACGCCACCCTCACCCTCCCGGCCACCGACAACTGGGACACCTGGAAGTCGGCCTCCGTACCGGTGCAGTTGAAGGCGGGGACCAACGACGTCACGCTCAACTGCCCCGACGCCACGAGCTGTCACGTCAACGCGGACACCCTCGCGGTGACCGCCCGGACGGACCCGGCGCCCCAGCCCCACGTCGCCCTCGGCGGCTACCGGCGCAGCCTCGACGGACTCGACGGCGACCGCGACCCCAACACCCGCACCACGCCGGGGCTGTTGCACCGCGACGGCTGGTATCTGCTCGACGACACCGCCTCCGCGACGTACGACACCCGCACCGAGAAGGCCGTCCCGCGCCCCTCCCACGGCGCCGGTCCCTACCAGGACGGCTACCTCTTCGGCTACGGGCACGACTACAAGCAGGGCCTCACCGACCTCGCCACCCTGACCGGGCCGCCGCAGCTGCTGCCCCGCTGGGCGTACGGCGTCTGGTACTCGGAGTACATCGACCGCACGGCCGACGACTACGAGAAGACGATCCTGCCCGCGTTCCGCAAGGCGGGCGTCCCGCTGGACGTGCTGGTCACCGACACCGACTTCAAGTCGCCCAACACCTGGAGCGGGTGGAACTTCGACCCGGCCAAGTACCCCGATCCCAAGGGCTTCTTCGACTGGTCGACCGCCGAGGGACTGCACAACACGCTCAACGTGCACCCGAGCATCCTGGAGTCCGACCCGCAGTACGCCCAGGCGATGGCGACCGCCAAGAACAAGCTGGCCAAGGGCAGTTGCGCGTCCAGCGCGGGCTCGGCGTGCCGTACGTTCGACTTCGGCGACCCGGACCAGCTCAAGGCGTACCTCGATCTGCACCGGCCCTTCGACAAGGCCGGGAACGACTTCTGGTGGCTCGACTGGTGCTGCGACGCCTCCCGTTCCTCGCAGCCCGGGGTCACCCCGGACGCCTGGATCAACCAGAAGTACGCCGGTCTGACCGCCGAGACCAGTGAGCGCGGCTTCGTGCTCTCCCGGGCCTACGGCTCCCTCCAGGCCGGCGGCTACAGCGGTGGCGTCGGTCTGCCCACCGGCCCCTGGGCCGACAAGCGCAGCACGCTGCACTTCACCGGCGACACCTCCTCCACCTGGGGCACCCTGCGCGCCGAGGTCGGCTACACCCCCGGCGAGTCCGTCGCCACCGGCATGGCCGCCGTCAGCCACGACATCGGCGGCCACAACGACGGCCACGGCATCCCCGGCGCCGAGACCTACACCACCGACGACGGCCAGAGCCACCGCACCACCAAGCTCCCCGACGACCTGTACGCCCGCTGGGTGCAGTTCGGCACCTTCCAGCCCGTCGACCGGCTGCACAGCAACCACAGCGACCGGCTCCCGTGGCAGTACGGCGACGCGGCCCGCGACTCCGCGAGCAAGTTCCTGAACCTGCGGGAGTCCCTCGTGCCGTACACCTACACGCTCGCCCAGCAGGCGAACACCACCGGCGTCCCGATCGTCCGGCCGCTCTACCTCGACTACCCCGAGGAGGAGAACGCCTACGGCAAGACGGGCGGCGGCGAGTACCTCTACGGCCCGGACATGCTCGTCGCGCCGGTCACCACCCCCGGCACCAGCACCACCACCTCGGTGTGGTTCCCGCCCGGCCAGTGGACCGACTACTTCACCGGCCGCACCTACAGCGCGGGCACCGGCGGCGCCACGTACGACGTGACGACCACCCTCGACACCATGCCCGTCTTCGTCCGCGCGGGCGGCATCGTCACCACCCGGGCCGCCGACGTGGACCACGACGACCGCACCCCCCTGAACAAGGTCGCCGTCACAATCGCCACCGGCGCACCGGGCTCCTTCACCCTCTACGAGGACGACGGCGTCAGCACCCCCTCCCGCCACCGCGCGGCCACCACCCGCATCAACTACACGGAGAAGGCCGGCCGCCACACCCTCCGCATCGCCCCGGCCAAGGGCTCCTTCCACGGCCAGGTCTCCCGCCGCTCCTGGACGGTCACGTTCCAGGGCGCGGACCACGCGCCGACGCGGATGACCGTGGGCGGCAAGCAGCTGACACGGTCGGCGTGGAAGTGGGACGCGGACACGGGCTCGCTCCGGGTCACCCTGCCGGCGGTCTCGGTCCGTACGGGGGTGACGGTCGAGTTCCGGTAGCCGAGGCAAGGCGCTGCGACACCCGCGAAGAGACCAGCAGCCGGCCGCTCGGTCGCCCCGGTCCGGATGGTCACGCCACCGGGCCGGGGCGCGGTCAACGCCCGTCCCTCACCGGGGTGTTGCCTGGTCGACTGCCCCTCGTTCCCCCGACCCCCGCGCGATCAGCCGCGTCGGCACTGTGACCGTGCGGACCCGGCTGCGGTCGCCGTCCAGGCGGGCGAGGGCGGTGACGGCGGCCGTGCGGCCTATCTCCTCGGGGTGCTGGGCGACCACGGTGAGGGCCGGTTCGAGGGCGTCCGCGAGGGCGATGTCGTCGAAGGCCACCACGGCGACGTCCTTGCGCCGGTCGCGGGCGAGGCGGGCGACGACGCCGACGGCGACGATGTTGTTGCCGGCGAACAGCGCCGTCGGCGGATCGGGCAGCGCGAGCAGCCGCGCGGTCGCCTCGCCCGCACCCCGCTGGTCGTGGGCGCTCGCCACCAGCAGCCGGTCGTCCGGCAGCCCCGCCTCCCGCAGCGCCTCGCGGTACCCGGCGAGCCGTTCGCGACGCGTGTAGAGCTTGGTCGGCAGGTCACCGACGAACCCGATCCGGCGATGCCCGTGGGCGATCAGATGGGCCACGCCCGCGCGCGCACCCTCGCGGTTGGAGCTGACCACGCTGTCCGTGGCGAGCCCCGCGCCCGGCCGGTCCACGAAGACCACCGGGAGCCCCGCCGCGCGATGGGGCTTGAGATGGGCGTGGTCGGCGCCCACGGACGGCACCACCATCAGGATGCTGACCCGGCGCGCCAGGAACTTGTCCGTCAGCGCCCGCTCGCGGTCCGCGTCGTCCGCCGAAGAGCCCATCAGCAGGGTCAGCCCCCGCTCGCGGACGCTGTCCTCGATGCTGCCGGCCACCGCGCCGAAGAAGGGGTTGCCCAGGTCGGGCACGACGAGCCCGATCGTGGTGTCGGGCCCGCCGACGCGGATGTTGCGGGCCATCAGGTTCGGCTGGAAGCCGAGGCGGGCCACGGCGGCGAGCACCCGCTCCCTGGTAACCGCCGAGGCGGGCCCGTCCTCGTTGAGGACCCGGGAGACCGTCTTGGCGCTGACACCGACCTCGCGTGCGACGTCGGCCAGGGTGGGGCGGCGGTTCGCTGCCATGGAGCAAACGTCTCCTGTGCTCGTCGGCTCCGGCCGCGGCCCCGGCCGAAGACGCGTGAGTGCCGGCCCGCCGGGCCGGCGTCGGTGCCGGCCCGCGGTGTCGGGCGGGGCCGCGACCCCGGGTGCCAGAGGGGTCGCGGCCCGGATGTCAGGGGGTCTCGACCCCGGCGGCCTTCACGGCCTCGGAGTCGGCGACGACAGTATCCCCGCTCTCGTCCACGGTCAGCGCACCGGTCATGATCGCGACCACCTCCGCCATCGAGTAGTCCGACGGCTTGATCACCGCCACGCGCTTGCCCAGCCGGTGTACGTGGACACGGTCCGCGATCTCGAAGACGTGCGGCATGTTGTGGCTGATGAGGACGACGGGCAGCCCCCTGTCCTTCACCCGCCGGATCAGGTCCAGCACCTGCCCGGACTCCTTCACGCCGAGCGCGGCGGTCGGCTCGTCCATGACCACGACACTGCGCGCCCAGGCGACCGACCGCGCCACCGCCACGGCCTGCCGCTGCCCGCCGGACAGCGTCTCGACGGCCTGGGTGAGCGAGCGCAGCCCGATCTTCAGATCGGCCATGTGCCCGGCCGCCTCCTGCCGCATCCGCTTCTTGTCCAGCATCCGGAAGACACTGCCGAGCACCCCGGGACGCCGCAGCTCACGGCCGAGGAACATGTTCGACGCGATGTCCATGGACGCGGCGACCGCGAGGTCCTGATGCACCGTCTCGATGCCGTGCGCCCGCGCGCTCTGCGGACCCGAGAACCGGATCGGCTCGCCGTTCAGCCGGATCTCGCCCGCGTCCGGCACCAGCGCCCCGGTGAGCGCCTTGATCAGGCTCGTCTTGCCCGCCCCGTTGTCCCCGATGACGGCCAGCACCTCACCGGGCAGCAGATCGAAGTCGGCGCCGTCGATCGCGGTGACCTGCCCGTACCGCTTGACCAGACCGCGCGCCTGGAGGACGGGGGTGGGGGAGTCGGCGGTGGTCATCGGGCCTTCTTCCGGGAGAACTGGTCGACGGTCACCGCGAGGATCACCAGGATTCCGGTGATCAGCGTCTGGTAGATGGACGCGACGCCCATCAGCTGGAGCCCGTTGCGGAAGACGCCGACGATCAGGACACCGATGAACGTGCCCAGCACCGAACCGCGCCCGCCGAACAGACTCGTCCCGCCGATGACCACCGCGGTGATGGAGTCGAGGTTGTCGGTCTGGCCGGCCTGCGGATCGCCCACTCCGGTACGGGAGATGAGCAGCAGCGCCGCCACGCCGTACAGCAGCCCGGCGACGGTGTACACGCCGATGGTCAGCCGCGAGGTGCGCACACCGTTCAGCCGCGCCGCCTCCACGCTGTTGCCCAGCGCGTACACGTGCCGGCCCCAGCCGGTGCTGCTCAACGCGTAGGCCAGCAGCAGGAACAGGGCGATGGTCACCAGCGAGCCGTAGGTGATGTCGGTGTGCCCGAGCGGGAAGGTCTGCCCAAGTGCCGTCAGCATGGAGGGCAGTTGGGTGACCGTCTGCTCGTTGGAGTAGATGTGGGTCAGCGCGAAGGCCACGTTGAGCATGCCGAGCGTCACGATGAACGGAGGCAGCGGGATCTTCTCCGTCAACACCCCGTTCAGCAGCCCGAATCCGCCGCACACCAGCAGCCCGAGCCCGATCGCGAGCAGGGGCGGCAGCGTGCCCTCGGCGGCCATCCTGGCCATCATGATGCTGCCGAGCGCCATCACCGCGCCGCACGACAGGTCGATGCCGGCGGTGAGGATGATCAGGGTCTGCCCGATGGCGAGCGTCCCCACGACCATGACCTGCTGCACGATCAGCGAGAAGTTGCCGCCGGTCAGGAACTGGTCGGTGGAGAAGGAGAAGAAGACGCAGGCGATCAGGAGCGCGGCCAGCGGGCCGGTGGTCGGCGCCGTGAGCAGTCGGCGCGCCGTACCGGGCGCCGAGAGATCGGCGTACGGCGGGGTCGTGGCTGTCATGCGGAGTCCTTGTCGAAGGGGCCGTGCGGGAGGACTTCGGGGCGGGGATTCAGGGGTGTTGAGATGTTCCGGCTGTGAACTGCCCGCGCGCGAGAGCGCGTTGGGGGCGGAAGGGGCGGCCGTCCCTCAGGGGAGTAGGGACGGCCGCCCCGGTCGGTGGCGTACGGCCTCGGGGCGGCTCAGCCCCAGCAGTTGTCCAGGCCGTACGCGGTGTCCTTCGAAGTGACCCCGGACTGCGGCTTGTCGGTGATCAGGTTGACGCCGGTGTCGGTGTAACCGGACGCCTTCTTACCGCCCTTGGCGTACGAGACCACGGCCTTGACGCCCTCCGCCGCCATCTTCAGCGGGTACTGCTGCGCGGTGGCCGCGATCTGGCCGCTCTTGACGGCCTTGGTGCCGGTGCAGCCGCCGTCGACGGAGACGATCAGTACGTCCTTCTCGCGGCCCTTGGCCTTCAGCGCGGTGTAAGCACCCAGCGCGGCAGGCTCGTTGATGGTGTAGACGAGGTTGATGCCGGGCTCCTTCTGGAGGCAGTTCTCCATCGCGGTCTGCCCCTTGGCCTGGTCGCCCGCGGTGTCCTGGGAGCAGACCACCGACGGGTCCTTGGCGCCGACGCCGAAGCCCTTGAGGAAACCGTCGTGCCGCTGGACGCCGACCGAGACACCCGGCGCGAGGTCGAGCGTGGCGATCTTCGCCTTCTTGCCCTTCATCGCGGCCTTGGCGTACTGGCCGATCAGCTCGCCGGCCTTGAGGTTGTCGGTCGCGAACAGCGCGTCGACCGCGCTCTGCGGCTCGGTCGGCGTGTCCAGCGCGATGACCAGGACACCCTTGGCCTGGGCCTTCTGGATCGCGGGCACGATCGCCTTGGAGTCGCTCGGCGTGATCAGGATGCCCTTCACCCCGGAGGCCACCATGTTCTCGATGGCGGTGACCTGCCCGGCGTTGTCCCCGTCGAACTTGCCCGCGGCGGTGAGCAGTTTGGCGTGGTTCTGCTTGGCGGCCCGCTCCGCGCCCTCCTTCATCTTCACGAAGAACGGGTTGGTGTCGGTCTTGGTGATCAGACCCACCTTGACCCCACCCGAGCCGGAGCCCGAGGACCCCGAACCGGAGCCGGAACCACAGGCGGTGAGGGTGAGCGCCGCGACACCCAGACACGCGGCGGCTCTGAGGACGGTCGGACGCTGGCGGGTGATGCGAGACATGAACGACTCCTGCGGGATTGCGAGCGGCGCGGCCGGCATCGGTGCATGCCGTCCCGAGGTGTCATCGTTGACTTATGTCATCGTTGACACGGCATGGCGAGGATGATGGACGCCGTTTCCCGGCAACGTCAATGGCTTGTACTTGTCACAAATCGGCAACGCACCGGTTCGCCGTCACCCCGGCCGCATCCGCTCCCCGCGCCTCAAGAACCAGTCCCCGCCGAACCGTTGACGCCCCCGGGCCGGTGACGCATCATCGGTGCACCTGCCGCCCCCGGCGAGGCACCGACGCATGCCGCTGACGCATGTTGCCGACGCCGGGCCGCGTTCCGCCTGCCGTGCCGCCGACCGGCCGGAAGGGCGACGACGCCACCCGCCGCGCGGGCCCTCTCCCGACCCCACGGCTTCCCGTGCCTCCGACGCGATCCCCGAGCCCTTCATCGCGGCGCCCTGCCGCACATCCGCCTCCCGAGTTGAACGCGTTCAAAAATACGGGCTACGCTGATGCCGAGCGACACCGAGGGGGACGCGATGAAGGTAGTGCTGCCCGGGGGAACCGGACAGGTGGGCGCGATTCTCGACCGCGCGCTGACTGCGGCCGGCCACGAGGTCACGGTACTGACCCGGCGCCCCACCCGGGCGCACGAGATCGGCTGGGACGGCGCCACCCTCGGCCCCTGGGCGGCGGCGATCGACGGCTGCGACGTCGTGATCAACCTGGCCGGACGCAGCGTCTCCTGCCGCTACACCCCCGAGAACCTGCGCGCCATGATGGACTCCCGGGTGGACTCGGCCCGGGTGGTCGGCGAGGCGATCGCCGCCGCAGCACGGCCGCCGCGCGTCTGGCTGCAGATGAGCACGGCGACGGTCTACGCCCACCGCTTCGACGCGGCGAACGACGAGGCAACCGGAGTGATCGGCGGCGCCGAGCACGGCGTACCGGACTACTGGGCCTACAGCGTCGAGATCGCGAAGAACTGGGAGCGCGCCCAGGCCGAGGCGCCGACTCCCGCCACCCGCAAGGTCGCGCTGCGCTCGGCGATGGTCATGAGCCCGGACCGGGGCGGTGTGTTCGACGTCCTGTCACGACTGGTCCGGCTGGGACTGGGCGGCCCGGTGGCCGGCGGAGCGCAGTACGTCTCCTGGATCCAGGACGAGGACTTCGTACGAGCGGTGGAGTTCCTGATCGCCCGCGACGACCTCGACGGGCCGGTGAACCTCGCCTCGCCCGCCCCCCTTCCGCACCGCGACTTCATGCGAGCCCTGCGCACGGCCTGGGGTGTCCCGCTGGGGCTGCCCGCGACGCGCTGGATGGCCGAACTGGGCGCGTTCGCCCTGCGCTCGGACACGGAACTGCTGTTCAAGAGCCGGCGGGTGGTGCCGGGGCGGCTGAGCGCGGCGGGGTTCACCTTCGACCGGCCCGAGTGGGAGGGGGCGGCCGCTTCCCTCGTACGGCGGGCCAGGGCTACTGACGGCTGACTGTACGGGTCACGCCCGTGACGATCGTCGTCGCCAGGATCCAGCCGGTGATGATCAGGGCGTACGACAGCCACTGGTACCAGCCCCGAGGGGCGAACGCCGACTCCTGGCCGAAGTCGATGACCGGCAGGAGCAGATCGAGGGTGTAGAAGACCGGGTTGAAGTCGGGGGCCTCGCCCGCCTTGACGGGGTGCGGGTGGTGCAGGCCGTACGCGATCGAGCCCACCGCCAGGACGGACAGCAGCCACACGGCCGCGCGCAACGGACGGAAGCCGTAGCCGACGGTGGCATCCTGGACGTGCCCCCACAGCCGTCCGTACCAGACGAGCGTGGTGCGCCGGCGGCGCAGCTTGGCGAGCTGCACGAGGCGGGCCGCGTCGTCGTCGCCGACGTGGCGGTACGCCGCGATCAACTGCTCGTAGGAATGGGGTTCGTACGGGCCCTCGTCGTGCTCCAGCATCGGGAGGCGGCGCTCGGCGGGCTCGTGCGGAGCGAGGACCGTGTACCGGAGGTTGCTGAGCAGTACCCGCTCGGGCAGCATCTCGGGTTCGAGGGTCAGGATCTCGATGTGGGAGCGGCGCAGGTTCAGGGCGCCCTCGATGCGGTGACTGCCCCGTAGCCACAGCTCGCCGATGACGCAACTGCTCGCCCGCAGGGCCGTGTCGCCCGGATGCGACAGGCGGGCGTGGTGCAGATCGAGTTGGCCCGCTATGCGTGCGCCCCGTAACTCGACCCGCCCTCGGGCACGGAGGCACCGCGCCTGTATGTGCGCCTCCGCGGTGAGGTTCTGCATGTCCAGCGCGACGCCGCCCGGGTTGTCGAACTCGGCGTCCTGAATATTGATTCGCCCCGTGATGGAGGCTCCGGTGAGCCGTACTTGTCCGTGCGCGCGCATTTCCGGCGCCCACAGATCGTCCCCGATCGTTGCCTGGTTGAGCCACAGCACTGGCCCGGAGCCCTCCGCCGCCGTGAACTCCGCTCGTTCCATGACCAGCGCCCCGGAGATCCGTGCCCCGGCGAGCCGTACCGGCCCTCGCATGCGGCAGTCCGCCATCCGCAGCACTCCGTCAACCCGCAAGGTCCCGGCGTCCAGGCCCGGCAGAACGGAGTTGCTCAGATTGAGCTGGCGCAGCTGGGCGCCGTAAAGCTTGGGAACGCTGTCGAACCGGCAGTGGCTCAGCCGGATGGCGGCGTCGATCGAGGAGTACTTCAGATCCAGTACGCCGGTGATCCGCGCGCCGGTGATTTTGAGCGCGGCGATCTCGCCCTCTTCCTGCGCGGTCTTGAGCAACAGCGCCCGCAGCACACTCGCTCGTACGGTCCGCTCGGCGGCGTCTGTACCGTCGGGTGCCGTCTCCTCGTCCCCGGTGCGGAAATCCACGGACTCGCCTCGCGGAAAGGCCTGCCACACACGCGTCTCGGCCGGTGTCAGCTCGCTGGTGTCGATCACGCCGGGACTCTGTCGGGCCACTTCGAAGCTGTCAACTGCGGTGAGCCGGGCTCCACTTGTGGATGCATCGGCTCCGTGTCACGCCTGGGGTCGCCAAGCCGCCACCAGGTCCAGCAGGCCCGGGAAGCGGGAGTTGAGATCGTCGACGCGGACATGGCTGCGCCGTTCCAGCCCGTACTGCCGCTGCCGCGTGACGCCCGCCTCGCGCAGGGCCTTGAAGTGGTGCGTGAGCGACGACTTGGGCCGGTCGAGGCCGAACCATCCGCAGGGGTGGTCGAACTGCTCGGATTCCAGGAGCAGTTTGCGCACGATCGTCAGCCGCAGCGGATCGCTGAGCGCGGCGAGCACGGTCTCCAGGCGGAGGTCCTCCACCGAGGGCTCGGGCAGCGGCGCGGGCAGGCCGGGCGGCTCCGGCAGCGGGGGAGTGGCTGCGGTTCCTGCGGCGACGGACATGCGCGGCTCCTCGTGACGCGATGCGACCCGGCTTCCTCGGCCGGACCGAACTCCCTGTACGAGTTCCATCGTACTACCTGCTAAGTTCGACTCGACTCGTACAACGGATGTCGGGAGGACCAGTCATGCCCGGACAGCGAACGGCGCAGGTCAGCGCGGTTTCGAGCGAGAGGAGGCGGGGTGATGCGGTCCCGCTGTGGTGGGTGTGGCCGGCCGCGTGGCCGGTCACGGCCGTGTTCGTGCTCTCGAACGCGGCGACCCCGCTCTATGTGCTCTGGCAGCACGACATCGGCTTCTCCAAGGGCACGCTGACCGTGGTCTTCGCCTTCTACATCGTCGGACTGCTCGGCTCGCTCCTGGTGTGCGGCGTCGTCTCCGACCGGCTCGGCCGCAAACCCGTCCTGCTCCCCGCGCTGGCGCTCGCCCTCGCCGCGTGCCTGATCTTCGCCACCGCGACGAGCGTCGCCGCGCTGATCGTGGCCCGGCTGTTCACCGGCATCGCCGTGGGCGCCGTCGTCTCGGCCGGGATGGCCGCGGTGAGCGACATCGCCGGACCCGCCCGGAAGCGGACCGGCGCCCTGCTCGCCTCCTGCGCGATGGTCTTCGGCGCCGGTCTCGGCCCGCTGCTCGCCGGTGTCCTCTCCGAGACCCTGCCCGCGCCGACGGTGACCGTCTTCGCCGTGGAGGCCGCCCTCCTGCTCACCGCGGTGCTCGCCGTACTGCGCATGCCGCTGGCCCGCCCCACGTCACCCGCCCGGGGCGCCTGGATCCGGGTACCCGCCGTGCCGACGGGAAGCGGTCGTCAACTCGCCCGAGGAATCGCCGTGTTCGCCCCCGGCATCACCGCCACCTCGTTCGTGCTGTCCCTCGGCCCCTCACTCCTGACCGGCCTGCTCGACACCACCAGCCGTGTCGTCGCGGGCGCGCTGGCCTTCGTCATGTTCCTCGCCGCGACCGGTGTGCAGTTCGCGGTCCGGCGCCTGGAGCGGCGCACTGTACTGCTGTCGGGTGCCACGGCGACCGCGCTCGCGATGGCGGCGCTGATCACGGCCGTCGCCACGGCTTCGGTATCCGCGCTCGTCCTCGCGGCGCTGCTCGCGGGCGCGGGCCAGGGCCTGGGCCAGCTCGGCGGCCTCTCCCTGCTCAACTCCACCGTCCCGCCGGCCCGCCTGGCCGAGGCCAACGCCGCGCTGAACGTGGGCGGTTACCTCATGGCGGGCACCCTTCCGGTCCTGGCCGGCTATCTGAGCGACGCGGTCGGCCTGACGACGGGGACGACGGTGTTCGGCGCGGTCCTGCTCGGGCTGGCGGTCGTGGGCGGCGGGGTGGTCCTGGTGGCCGGAGACCCGGCGAGGAAGCCGGTCAACTGACCTGTCACTCAATCTGCTTGGCCAGGTACATCGACGACACGTGGTAGCCGTTGCGCTGATACAGGGCGATGGCTGCCTCGTTGTCCCCGACGACGTTCAGATGGAGCGACTTCTTCCCCTCGCGGGCGACGAGTTCCTCGGCGGCGACGAGGACGGCCGAGCCGTATCCCCGGCGCCGGTACGGTTCGTACACGTTGATGTCGTACAGCCAGGCCGAGTCGGCGGTACCGGCGGCCTGCCGCGGGTCCGGGCCGATCCACGCGTTCCCCACGACCTCACCGGCCCCGTTGACCGCCACCACGAGCCGATGCCCAGCCGTCTCGACCCCGTCCGGCAGGAACTGAGCGGTACCCGCCCGCGCCCGCTCCCGCGCCACCTCGTACGGCATGAACTTGCCGAGTTCCCGGGCCGATTCGGCCTCACGATGCGCGGTCGCCTCCTCGTACTCCGCCGGCGTCATCCTCCGCAAGGTCACCTTCTGCGCGTCCATGCCGGCATCCTCGGCCAGATGCTGACCCCGCGCCAGGGTGAGCGGCTCCCCGAGGGGATCGCGGCGGGCCGGCTTCCCTCTGCGGCGCAAGCGTGCCCTGGCGGCAGGCTGAACACAGCGTCACTACACACTGATCCAGCAGTACAACCGGTGACCGCGAGCGAGCGCCCTTTCCGCGAGAGCGGCGAGATCCTCCAAGAATCCCGTGAGTCCACTCAGGTCCGACTGGGCGCTGAAGACATTCGACGCGGACCAACCGCGGGTCACATCGCCCAACTGCCCCCGGTCGAAACGGGCGAGGGAGTCACGAAAGGAGTCCGTGAGCGACAGCGTGACGACTTCTCCGCCACCCGCCATCCCGGCCACATGCCCATGGCGCGGATCAGCCTCGACGGCATCGGCGGTTCGCCCGGTGACGAGCACCTCGGCGGGCAGCAACTCGACCACCGGATCGACACCCTTCACGACGAACGCGTCATAACCCGTTCCCGTCGGCTGCCCGTCCTCGCGGACCACAGCTCGAACGGCGTCGTCGTCATCAGCGGCGGCGTAGTAGCCGAAGAGCGCTCCCATGCGCACGATCATGGCACCCGGCCGACCGGGACGCGTTCCCGGCCGGGACGCCGATCTCGTGGAGCGAGGACCGCATGCCGTTTGACGGCCTGGTGCGACACGGACCGGAACACGGAACTCACCCTGGCCGCAGTCCCCTCACCAGCCCCTGCTGACACACCGTAGCCCCGTATGCGAAGCTGCCGATCACACGGGGGAGGGGCATGACGGTGAGGCGGGATCGTGCGGCGGGTGGTCGGGGGCGGCACAGCGCGATAACTCCCGCGCAGGCGGCGCTGGTGGTGCTGGTGGTGGGCGGAGTGGCTCTGGGGGCGCTGTTGCTGCGCACCGAGACCGGGCTGTGGGCCAAGGGCCGGGGGCCGCTCGGCGGCAACCCCGTCCTTGTGCTGGGCCTCGCCCTGCTGGGAGCCCTTGGCGTCTCGGCGCTGCGCGGGAAGTACCGGGAGCGGGTCGACGGCGCGGGGGAACTCACCCCGGTGGAAGAGCGGTTGGCGGACGGAGTGACCCGCGTTCTGCTGGCCGCGTCACTGGTCGTGCCGGTACTCGTGCTGGTCCTGCACCGGTTCGGTATGTCCGGCAGCGGTGACGAGTCCGGCGGCAGGGCGTCGCAGCCGCCTCCCAGCCCGCCGGCCGACCTCGGATCCAGTGTGCCGCCTGGCCGGCATGCCGAACACCCGGGCCACGTCATGCACTTCGGGCTGAAGCGCGTCCTGCTCGGTCTCGTCATCGCCCTGCTCGTCGTGGCCGTCGTGATCGCCGGGCTGCGCCTGTGGCGGTATCTGACCCGGCCGTCGGCGCCGCAGGGCACGGCGACGTACGCGACGCTCGACGACGAGCGGCAACGCCTGGCCCGAGCCGTCGACTCCGGCCGCCGCGCCCTGCGGGACGGAACCGACGCCCGCGCGGCCGTCATCGCGTGCTACGCCGCCATGGAGCAGTCGCTCGCCGCTTCCGGCGTGACCCGGCACGCCTCGGACAGCCCACAGGACCTGCTGGAACGGGCCGTCGCCGGGGGCCTGTCCACAGGGGCGGCCGCCGCCACGCTCACCGCCCTGTTCCGCGAAGCCCGTTACTCCACCCACCCGATGGACGGCGGTCACCGCGACCGGGCCGCCGCCGCGCTGGCCGAGATCGCCGACGGCCTGCGTTCGCGGACGCCCGGTCCCGACGCCGTGGAAGGTGTCTCGTGAAGGCGGCCGCCCGGATACGGGCCCTCGTCAACTCCGCGCAGGGGAAGCCCGGTTCGGTGCGCCACTCGCTGGCCGTACTGGGCACCGCGGCGGCCGGGACCGAAGTACTGCTCGTCCTCACCGACGGCATCACCGCGGCCGCCGCCGGTCTCGCCCTCATCACCGCGGGCGGCCTGGTCCTGGGCCGCTATGCCGCGGGCGCCGCCGCCCAGGACAGCGGCTATCGCGCGCCGGTACGCCTGCTGGACAGCCGGGCCCCGGTGCTCGGCGGGTGGCAGTCCATCGTGGCCAAGGCCCTCGCGGACGACGGCGAAACGGACCTCGACACCGTCATGCGGCCGCAGTTGCAACGGCTGTTCGCCGCCCGGCTGGCCGAACGGCACGGCGTGGCGATGTACCGGAACCCGCAGCGGGCCCGGGCGCTGACCGGAGCCGGGCTGTGGCCGTGGATCGACCCCGGGGCGGCGACCGCTCCGCAGCCGACCCTTTCCGAGCCCGTCCTGCGCTCCCTGCTCGACCGCTTGGAAGCCCTGTGACGGCCGGAAGCCCTCCGGCCGGGGGTGCGGCGGCCGACCCCGCTGCCCAGCCGCTCGGCCCGCCCCCGGCCCATGCCACCCGGCCCGACCCCGCACCCACGCCTCCCTGCGCCGGCCCCGCAGCCCGCGCCTCCCGGCCCCCCCGCCACGCCTCCCTGCGCCGGCCCCCCCCGCCACGCCTCCCTGCGCCGGCCCCGCAGTCCGCGCCTCCCGGCCTGGCCCCGCAGCCCGCGCCACCCGGCCCGCCCCGCAGCCCACGCACCCCAGCCCCCCAGCCCCCGCCCCTTCGACCCGCCCCGTGAGGAACCGACCGTGACCAGCCCCCACCCCACCCCGGACCACGAACCCCTCACCCCCCGACAGGCGGGCGAAAGGGCCGCGGCCGTACTCGCCGAGATCCGCACCGCCGTGGCCGGCAAGGCGGAACCACTGGAGCTGGTGATGCTCGGCATCCTCGCCGGCGGCCACGTCCTCATCGAGGACCTGCCCGGACTGGGGAAGACGCTGCTGGCACGCTCCTTCGCCACCACGCTCGGCCTGGACTTCCGCCGTATCCAGTTCACCCCCGACCTGCTGCCCTCCGACGTCACCGGAGCCCCGTTCTACGACCAGCGCACCGCCGACATGGTCTTCCGGCCCGGCCCGGTCTTCACCCATCTGCTGCTCGCCGACGAGATCAACCGCACCCCGCCCAAGACCCAGGCCGCGCTCCTCGAGGCGATGGCCGAGTCCCAGGTGTCCATCGACGGCAGCACCCGGCCGCTGCCGGAGCCCTTCGTGGTCGTCGCCACCGCCAACCCCATCGAGTACGAGGGCACGTACACCCTGCCCGAGGCCCAGCTCGACCGGTTCCTGCTGCGGGTCCGCATGGGCTATCTGGAGGCGTCCGAGGAGGCGGGCATGCTGCGCGCGCGGGTCGACCGTGCGGCGCCCGAGGCCGTGCTGCGCACACTCAGCGGGCCCGGCGAGGTGCAGGCCATGCGGGCCGCCGTCGAACGCGTCGAGGTGGACGACGACCTGCTGGAGTACGCCGTCGCGCTGGTCCGCGCCACCCGGGACCACCCGCACATCCAGGTCGGCGCCTCCCCGCGCGGCGGCCTGGCCCTGGTGCAGCTCGCCCGCGCCCGTGCCGTCCTGGACCTGCGGGACTACGTGACCCCGGAGGACGTCAAGTCCGTGGCCGTGCCCGCCCTCGCGCACCGCGTCACCCTCAAGCCCGAGCTGTGGGTCCGGCAGATCGACGGCGACGACGTGATGCGCGAGATCGTGCAGTCCGTGCCCGCCCCGCAGACCCTGCCGCGCACACCGATCGCGTCATGACGGCGCGCGTGCCGGCCCGCCGGGCGGCCGCCGCCGTCCAACGGGCCCTGGACGGACGCCACGACGTCACCGCCCAGCCACCACCGTCACCTCCGCCCGGCTGGCGTGCTGGTGAACGCGCTCTGCGGCTGGGCACGTTGGCCGTCGTCGCGCTGGCCGCCGCACTGATCACCGGGCGCCCGTGGGTACTTGCCCTCGCCGTCGCGCCCCTGGCGCTGCTCGCCCTCGCCCTGCCGAGCGGGCCGCGCCCGCAGACGGTGACGGCCGAGGCCGAGGTGGAGTCGCGGCGCTGCTTCGAGGGCGAGCGGGTGACGGTGCGGATCACGGTGTCCTACGACGGCGAGACCGGCCGGCTGGACCCCGGTGTCACCCTCGGACACGGGGTCCGGCTCGACCACCTCGCGGTCGGCCCGCACCGCGTGGACCTCGTCATGACCGCACGGCGCTGGGGCCGCTGGACGCTCGGCACGGTCGACGTCGACCTCTACGACCGGGGCGGGCTGGCCCGGCGCTCCGTCCGCGTCGAACTCGGCGAGATCGACGTCTTCCCGCTCCCCGGACACGCGAGCCTCACGCCCATCCCGGTCCGGCTGCCCCAACGGCTCGGCGAACACACGGCACAGCAGCGCGGCGAGGGCGTCGAGGTCACCGGCGTGCACCCGTACGTACGGGGCGAACGGCAGCGGCGGATCCACTGGCCGGCCACCACCCGCCGGGGCACCCTCCAGGTCCACCAGTTCGCCGCGGAGCGCGCCGCCGACACCGTGGTGCTGCTGGACGTGCTCACCGACGTGGTCGACCCGGTCACCGGCACGTCCTCGCTGGACGAGACCTTCCGGGCCGCCGCCGGACTGGTCCGCGCCTATCTGCGTACCCACGACCGGGTCGGCGTCGTATCGGTCGGCGGCGCGACCCGCTGGCTGCAACCGGGCAGCGGACAGGGGTACTTCTACCGCATCGTGGAGAGCGTGCTGGAGGTCCGCAAGGACCGCGCGTTCCGCACCGAGGGACTCAGCCCGCTCCCACCGCCCGCGCTGCCCGCAGGGGCGCTGGTGTACGTCATCACGCCGCTGATCGACCAGCGGATCTTCGACATCCTGCGCCAAGTGCGCGGACGGGCCAACCCGATGGTCGTCATCGAGATGCCCGTCGGCGAGCCGGTCCTCGAACCCGGCGACACCGAGGCCGAACTCGCGCTGCGGCTGTGGCGGGCCGACCGCGACGCCATGCGGTTCGCCCTGGTGGAACGCGGCACCGCGGTCGTCGCCCACCGGCCCGGCGAAACCCTCGACCTCGCCGTCGCGCCACTGCTGCGCACCCGCATCCACGGGGGAACCCGATGACCGCCGCCCCGGCCCCGGCCACCCCGCCGGGCCCCCGCCCGGCCGACAGCCGAGCCACCCTGCTCCTCGCACGCCTCACCTCCCGCCTCACCGACCGCCTGCTCGGAACAGCCCTGATCGTCGCCGCCTGCGACCCCCCGGCCGTCCTGCACGGTCCCCAGCTGGGCAAGATCCTGGTCCTGGGGGCCGCGGCAGCCGCGTGGTGGGCGGCTCCGATGGTCGACGCACGCCCCGTCCTGACCTCCATGCGCCGGCGCACCATCCTGGCCCGCCGCAGGACGACCGTGCTGCCCGCGGCGGCGATCGCCGTCGCCGCCGCCACCAACCCCCCGGTCTGGCTGACGTTTTGCATCGCCGCCCTGCTGCTCGCCTACCTGCTCGTCACCGACGCCTGGACAGCCGGAGCCACAGCCCCGCCCGGCCGGCCCCGGACGACACCGGCCCTGGCGGCCGCCGCCGCGACCACGGTGGTACTCCTCGCCGCCCAGGCCCCGGTGGCGAGTACGTCATGGTCCCGCCTGCCCGCCTCACTCGCCATCGCCGCGACCGTGGTCTGCCTGGCACTGGCCCTGCACAGCCGCCACAGACCGCCGACCTGACGCCGCGACCTGCACACCTGAACATCAGGGCAGTCGGTCACCGCCCGCTCGGAGGGGCACGAGTTCGGCGTGCCGGCAGCGCCCTGAACCACGCTCCGGCAGCGGCTCGTACGGCGATTGAGGGCGGCATCCGACGGGAAATGGCTGGATGAGGTCCACCCGCCCGGTGGAACGCCGAGACCCCCGAGGTGGGCATGGCCCGTTCGCGTACCGCGCAGGACCCGGAGCCGGAAGGCTTTCTGGAGCGCTGGGACCAGCGGGGGCTGGCCATCGCCCGTCTCGTCGCCGTCTGCGGATCGGTGACGGCCACGCTCTTCGGGCTGTCCGCCGCCTGGCAGATGCCGTTCCTGTTCGCCGCCGTCTACGGGATCCTGCGCACCCTCGTCCCGCTCGCCTCGACGCGCGACGAACTGACCGTGCTCCGAGCCGAAGTCGCCGCCCCGCGCCGGGACTTCGACCAGGTGAACGCGTCGCGCATCGAGCACTGCCCGGACGCGGCGGCCTTCTACAAGGCGGAGATCGACCACCTCGCCAACCGCCGCCCCAGCCACATGGACGCCTGGTACATGCGACTGGAGACGCCGGACGACTTCGGCGCGTCGTCCGCCGCCTTCGCGGGCCACTTCCAGGCCGTGCTCGACTGGGCGCGCGACGGCGGATCGGTACGGCGCCTGCTCTGCCTCGGCTCGTCCCGGGGGTACGCGGGCTGGACCGCACGGCACCGCGAACAGACCCGCCACCTGCGCAGCTACACCATCCGCGAGGTCACCTGACTCAACGGTCAGCGCAGTCCCAGCAGTTCGGCCAGGTTCCCCCCGAGGACCCGGTCCCGTACCTCCCCGGGCGGCGTCACCCGTTCCACCGTCGTACGCGCGACCACGGGATCGCCGTAGGGCGCGTCCGAGCCGAAGAGCGTGCGGGTCGGGAGCTCCTGGATCGCCAGCCGGACGGCGAAAATCAGGGTGGCGGTGGAGAGTTCGAGAAAGAGGTTGGGGGTGTCGCGGGCCAGCTCGATCGCTTCTAGCCAGTTCGCACCGGCCAACTGGCTGATGATCAAGGGGACTTGGGGGTAGCGGGACGCCAGTGCGGCCAGGGTGCGTACGTCCGCCGCCGTCGTGGGGGCGTACCCGTGGACGACCACCGGCAGGGCGCCGTGTTCGTGGGACGCCTGGAGGACCGGCTCGATGAGGTCCGCCCGGTCCGGAGGAGGCGTCAACTCCCCGATGCCGTACAGCCCGCGCCCGACCACGTCACGTTCCACGGCGGCCATGGTCTCCTCGGCCGGGCGCCCCAGCCGGACGGAACCGAAACCGAGGAAGCGGCCGGGGTGCGCGGCGAGGGCCGCGTCGAACTCCCGCCAGGCCCGGGCGTATCCGTCGTCCGCCCCACCCTTCAGCGCGTCCTCCAGCACGCTCATCTCCCGGCGCAGCGAGGCCACATCCGTCGCCCGCTCGGGGTGCGGGCGGGTCAGGAAGAGGACGGCACGGTCCACGCCCGCGTCGTCCAGCGCGGACAGCTGTGGGTCGAGCGGGTCGTGCACGTGGCTGTGGGCATCGAGGATCATGGGCACCTTCCTGGGGGGACCGCCGGAATGCGGGGCTGCCGGACCAGTGTTGGACCCTGACACCGTTGGAAGGTCAAACGAGAGGAACCTCCCGTGCTCATCGGGGAGCTGGCCAAGCACACCGGCACAAGCGAACGCCTGCTGCGCCACTACGAGCGCGCGGGTCTGCTCCACCCCGGCCGGCTGCCCAACGGCTACCGCTCCTACGGCCCCGAGGCCGCCGCCGACGTGCTCCGTATCCGCGCCCTCCTCGCCGCAGGGCTGCCGACACGCGTCATCCGCCAGGTGCTGCCCTGCACCACCGGCACGGCCGCCGTACGCCCCTGCCCCGGCATCCTCGACGCCCTCCGCGAGCAGCTGCACACGCTGGACCGGCGCGCCGAGGAACTGACGGCGGCCCGCAGGGTGCTCCGGGAGACCATCGCGGACGCGGAGAGCCGATAGCGCGGACGCGGAAACCGGCATGGGGCCCCGGCGGCAGCCGCAGTGATCACCCTGTTCGCCACACCTGTTCCGTCGGCAGGACCAGCAGCTCGTTCACGGCCATGTGGCGCGGGCGGGTGACCATGTAGGTGACGCTGTCGGCCACGTCCTCGGGGGCGAGGGTCTCCATGTCGTGGAAGGGGTCGATACGTCGGCCACCCGGCGGGGCGCGGTGTCCGCGGCGGCCAGGAGATGGGGCAGGGCGGCGTCGGTGGTGTAGAGCAGCCCCTGGACGTTGACGGCGATCATCCGGTCCCAGGCGTCGGCGCCGACGCCTGGGCCGAGCAGCATCAGCCCGGCGTTGTTGACCAGGATGCCGAGCCGGCCGTAGGCGTCGGCGGTCTCCTGGACCCGCGCGTGTGGCATGCTCCCGTGCGGTGATGTCGGCCTCGACGGCCAGTGCGGTGCCGCCGGCCCGCTCGATGCCGGTGACGAGGTCGTCGAGGCGGTCCCTGCGGCGGGCGGCGACGGCCACCTGGGCGCCCCTGGGGAGGGGAATGTTCGGGGAGTTCCGTCGCCGGCTCAGCGGAACGCGGGTACGTCCGAGAAGGGAGCGCAGCGGGGTCACGCGCATGGTGACCGGTGTTTCTCTCATCGTCTTCGCCCGTCGTCAGATCCTGGTCTGCTCCGCCTTGCTGCCGGCCGTGGCAACCCAGCCCTTGAGCGGGGCCCAGAGCTGGAGGTCGAACGCGCGGTGCTTGAACTTCCAGACACCGCCGACGCGCTCGAACCGGTCGCTGTACACGCCGATCACCTGCGTAGGACCGTCCTCGCGGGAGACCACGAAGCAGTCCAGTTCGGTCTTCGCCGTGGCCGTGTCACCATCGACGTCGATCACCGCGTCGGCCATCCAGTGGTACATCACCGGCACCGCGGCCCACAGTTCCTCGGCCTTGGCCATGATCCCGTCGATGCCCTGGGCGGGTGCGCCGAAGGCGGGGCCCAGGTCGAATACGGCGTCCTCGGCCCACAGAGTGCGCAGCAGCTCGCGGTCGGGGCCGTCGAATCCGTGGCAGTACTTGTTCAGCAGCTCCTCGACCGCGATACGGCTTTCGATCTTGTCCAGGCGTGCTTCGATGCTGCTCATGTGAATACCTTTTGCTTGGTTCTTCGTGCGAACGCACCCGGGGGTGGGAAAGGAATGGAACAACCCTAAGGGGCCTGATCGACCAGGCCGGTGTTTTCACGGCCACCCTTTTTCGTGTTTACCCTGCGGTGCGGAGACCGTGTTCAACGGCCACAGAATCAGGGTCGCACGTCACCCGGTAAGCGAAAAGGGGCCAGATCTGTCCTACGAAGGACACCACCCGGCCGGAACCTCAGCGGCGCGCGTCGCGGCCCCCGTCCGGGCGGCTTCGGCGGTCCAGGAGGCGAGGATGCGCAGGCCGTCGCGGGAGGGGGTGCCGAGCGGGGCTGCCCAGACCGTCGGCGCCGGTCAGGCCCACGGCGGACAGGCTGACCTCCGCCCATCGCGGTGCGCATGGGTGTTCATGAGGGGCGATTGCCGCAATGAGCGCGCCGTATGTGAGGGGGACGAAAATGTCCCCGGACAACTCTGTCGGGGGCTGTATACGGCCCCTTTTCACGGGCGCGCGGCTGTGCGAGCCTCGATGACAGCGGGCCGTTCTGCGCGCCCGCGAAATTCCTCTCCCCACTCCGGAAAGCGGCGAATGCCTTGACGGCGAACGCCGCTTTCCCCAGCGATGGCCTTGCCGGTCTTCGACCTCGCTCACCATGGCCCATTCCGCTGTCCGCCCCAGGAGGCACCCATTTCCCCGCACCCGCCCCACCATGAACCCAAGCCGGTCGAGACGCTCATCGTGGGCGGCTCGCTCGGCGGTCTGACGACAGCGCTCGCCCTCGCCTCGAAGGGCCTGGCGTCCACCGTGCTGGAGCGGACCGCCGGGCGGACGCAGCGCGGTGTCGCGATCCTCGTGGCCGGCGCCCGCCTGCACGCGGCGGTCGGAGCGACGGCGCGGGACGCCGTCGCCGAGGCCCTGGGCCCGTCGTCGATGAGCCGGCACTCCCTCCCGCACGCCTGGTGGGACGTCTACTCCGCCCTGCGGAGCGCCGCGGACGCCGAGCCGCTCGTCACGATCGTCGAGGGCGCGCACGTGGTGGAAGCCGGCCAGAGCGACACCTCGGCGTCGGCACGCACCCGGGACGGCGTGACCTGGACCGCCGACGTGCTCCTCGGCGCGGACGGCTACCGCAGCGTGGTCCGCCGCCACGTCGACGCCCTGCGCCCGGCCGCCGAGTACGCCGGATACGTGGTGTGGCTGGGGGAGTCCGAACTGCCGCCCCGCTACCGGGGACGGGCCGGCGGCCCGGACTTCTTCGACGGCGGCGGCGACATGCTGGCGGTGTATCCCCTCATCGACCGCGCCGAGCGGGTCACCCGGTTCGGCTGGGGCTGGTTCGATCCGCACCACGACGCACTTCTGCGCGGGATCGGCGCCGTCGACGGCACCGAGGTGACACGGACCCCGAGGACCTCGGACATCCCGGACGAGACGCTCGCGGCGATGGCCGAGGCCGGCGGACGCAAGTGGGCCGAGCCCTGGCGTACGGCGGTCGTCCGGGCCTTCCGCGACCACGAGGTGATCGCGACACCGATCACCGAGTATCTGCCGGACCGGGTCGTGAACGGCCGCATCGCCCTCCTCGGCGACGCCGCCCATGCGCAGACCCCCATGACCGGCGCCGGCTTCCAGGAGGCGGTGGCCGACGCCGAGGCCCTGGCGGAAGCCCTCGACGGCACGGACTCGCCCGAAAAGGCCCTGCAGCAGTACGAGTTGACACGACTGGCCGGCATGCGCAGCCGCGTCTCCGGCGGGCAGTCGTTCAGCCGGTCCTTCGCCGGACGGTGAGGGCGTCGGTGAGGAGACCGGTGCTGTCCTGCGATGCCGGTGTCCGGCGCTGATCCCCGCCAAGGAGCAGAACGCCCGCAGCCACGACGACGCGCCCGGCCCCCTTCGAGGCCGGGGGCACCGTCGAGGACCGGCGCCGGTTCACGGCCCGGACCGGTCCGGCCCCCTCAGCACGCGCACGTCACCGCCCCGACCGGCGCCGTCAGCCGGTCGGCCGGGTGCCGTTCGACCCCGGCCGCCGTCTCCACCGGGAACCCCTCCCGGATCCAGTACTCGATGCCCCCGATCATCTCCTTGACCTGGTAACCGAGCCGGGCGAGCGCGAGTGCCGCGCGGGTGGCTCCGTCGCAGCCGGGGCCCCAGCAGTAGGTGATGACCGGGACCGAAGGATCCAGCAGCCCGCCGGCCCGCGACGGAATCTCCGCCCCGGGCAGATGCACCGCGCCCGGTATCCGCCCCTGCTCCCAGCCCTCCACGCCACGCGAGTCGACCAGGACGAACCCCGGGGCGCCGGATTCGAGTGAGGCGTGCACATCGGAGACGTCCGCCTGGAAGGTCAGACGCGCGGTGAAGAAGGCGGCGGCGTCGGCGGCGGACGCGGGCGGTACCCGGAGAGCCGGGCTCGTGTCGATGTCGTTCATGGAGAGGACCCTACGGAGCCTCGCACCGGGCCGGAACCGAAGTTCCACGGTGTGACAGCCCCTCACTCGGGAATCCCGTGGGGATAATCGTCCATGACCGTTGAATCCCTCGACGACACCGACCTGCGCATCCTGGCGGCCCTCCAGCGCGACGGACGCGCCAGCTACGCCGAGCTGGCACGGGCCGTCTCGATGTCCCCCAGCGCCGTCACCGAACGCGTCCGCAGGCTCGAAGAGACAGGCGTGATCCGCGGCTACTCCGCCGTGGTCGACCCCGAGCGCCTCGGCCTCAACATCCTGGCCTTCGTACGACTGCGCTATCCGACCTCCAACTACAAGCCCTTCGAGGACCTCCTCGCCTCAACCCCCGAGATCCTGGAGGCCCATCACGTCACCGGCGAGGACTGCTTCGTCCTGAAGGTCGCCGCCCGTTCCATGCGCGACCTGGAACGGACCAGCGGCCGCATCGCGGGGCTCGGTTCCGTCACCACCAGCGTCGTCTACTCCAGCCCTCTGCCGAACCGCCCCGTCACGGCGGCGCGTTCGTAGCGACCGCGAAGTTCCGTCACCCGCCCACCTGGTCCGGTCCTTCTTAAGCGCGGGTTAATCGGCCCTTAAACGTTCTTGGACGCGGCACGCAATTGCCCAGGTAACCGCAGCTCAAGGGGATTTGGTCCCCGCACTCCGGTTGGCCGGGGCATGGGAACGTGCGTATGGTCAGGGCCCACCGGCGGGCGCCCCCGCACCCAAGAGAGCGCTCTCAGGCCCCGGTTGGGCCACGCGCCCGGTGCGCACCGGTACGACGCCCGAAGCCGCGAGCACCCCCAGGGGAGCCCGGACAGGCTTCCCGCGCCCGACCCCCGACAGACAACGTCCGACGACAACGTCCGGCAATCAACCCCCGTACACAGTCCCCACCCACAACTCCCCCCACAGACAAGGTGTTTCCCCGCCATGGCCGCTCATCGCGCACGCCGATGGTCGTTCGCAGGGCTGGTGTGTCTGATCACCGCAGCTCTCGCCTCGGCCGTCCTCTACACCACCACCGGCCCCGCCGCGCACAGAGCCGACGCCGCCTCCGCCCTGACCTGGTCCGACGACTTCGACGGCCCCGCGGGCAAGGCGCCCGACTCGTCCAAGTGGACGCTGGAGACCGGCGGCAACGGCAACGGCAACCACGAGCTGCAGTACTACACGAAGAGCACGGACAACGCGGCGCTGGACGGCAAGGGCAACCTCGTCATCACCGCCCGCAAGAACACCGACTCGGGCCTGCAGTGCTGGAACGGCCCCTGCCAGTTCACCTCGGCCCGGCTCAACACCGCGCAGACCTTCACCCAGAAGTACGGCCACTTCGAGTCCCGCATCAAGATCCCGCGCGGCAAGGGCATGTGGCCCGCCTTCTGGATGCTGGGCGACAACCTCGGCAGCGCCGGCTGGCCCAACAGCGGTGAGATCGACATCATGGAGAACGTCGGCAACGAGCCGAGCACGGTGCACGGCACCATCCACGGCCCCGGCTACTCCGGCGCGGGCGGCATCGGCGCCCCGTACAACGCCCCCGACGGCAAGGCGTTCGCCGACGACTTCCACGTCTTCGCGGTCGACTGGAGCCCCAACTCCATCACCTGGTCCGTCGACGGCCACGCCTACGAGACCCGCACCCCGGCCGACGTGAACGGCAACAAGTGGGTCTACGACCACCCGTTCTTCATGATCCTCAACCTCGCGGTCGGCGGTGACTGGCCCGGCGGCCCCGACGGCGGCACCTCCTTCCCGCAGACGATGACCGTCGACTACGTCCACGTCTCCGCCTCGGACCAGCCCGCCTCCGGTGGCGGCGGCGGCACCGCCCGCACCGGCGCCATCAAGGGCATCGGCGGCATGTGCGTGGACGTCGCGGGCGCCTCCGACGCCGACGAGACCCCGATCCAGCTGCACAACTGCAACGGCGCCGACGCCCAGAAGTGGACCCTCGGCACCGACGGCACCGTCCGCGCCCTGGGCAAGTGCCTTGACGTGAAGGGCGGTTCGACCGACAACGGCGCCGCCGTCCAGCTCTACCGCTGCAACGGCAGCAAGGCCCAGCAGTGGGGCTACAGCTCCGCCGGCGACCTGACCAACGTCGGCGCGGACAAGTGCCTGGACGCCAAGGACGGTTCCTCGGCCGACGGCACCCGCCTGCAGATCTGGACCTGCGGCGGCAACGCCAACCAGAAGTGGACCATCGGCTGAACCGAGCCGGCCCGACGGGACGTATCCCGTACTGATCCGGCCCTCAACCCGCCCAAGCGGCAAGCGACTTCACCTTCCCCCCACCGAGCACCCGGCCGCCGAACCGGCCCCCCACCGCAAGGAGCTCCTCGTATGACTGCCCGTCACCAGCGCAACCTCACCCGCCGCAAGCTGATGATCGGCCTCGGCGGTGCCGCCGTCGCCATCCCGGCCGCGGCCGCCATCGCCCCCTTCGCGCTCGCCGACCAGCCGGCCGACAAGACCAAGGCGGCCTCCGGCGCGCTCCCGGTGACCGTCGTCAACAACACCGGCTCGTTCGACAACGCCAACATCCACGTCTACGTGGTCGGCAACCAGGACGGCAAGCAGGTCCGCCTCACCCCGGACGGCACCCTCGCCCCCATCGCCGTCTCCGACAACGGCGCCGACGGCTTCACCGACTACGCGATCTCGCTCTCGGGCACCGAGACCAAGCTGTCGCTGCCGTTCATGTCCGGCCGCATCTACGTCTCGCTCGGCGAGAAGCTCAAGTTCAAGGCCGTCACCGACGGCAACGGCAACGCCGCGCTCCAGTTCCCGGCCGGCTGGGTCAAGTCCGACCCCAACTTCGGCATCCTGCACGACTGCGCCGAGTTCACGTACAACGCGAGCGGCATGTTCTGCAACACCACCATGGTCGACATGTTCAGCGTGCCGATGAACATCCGCCTCACCGGTGACAAGGACCAGACCACGGGCGCCATCCGCGACGGCGGCCGCGCCGCCGCCTTCGCCGCCGTCAAGCAGGTCGAGGACTTCGCGGGCCTGATCGTGGACGACAAGCGCATCATCGCCCCCGGCCACGGCCTGGACGCCGGCATCTTCGCCAAGGACTACTTCGCGCCGTACATCGACGAGGTGTGGAGCACCTTCACCGGCAAGGACCTCAAGATCACCACCAACGCCGGTATGTTCACCGGCCGGGTGCGCGGCGAGAAGTTCACCTTCGACGGACCGGCCTCGGTGTCCTTCGACAAGCCCTCCACCCGTGACGTCCTCTTCTGCGACGGCAAGCTCGCCGCCCCGAACGACGGCACCACCGGCCCCGTCGCCGCCGTCCTCGGCGCCGGGTTCAACCGCTCCACGCTGCTCACCGACACCGCGCAGCCCAGCACCGACGCGGCCGCCTTCTACAAGGCCGAGCTGACCAACCACTACTCCAAGGCCATCCACGAGGCCACCAAGGACGGCAAGGCCTACGGCTTCGCCTTCGACGACGTCGCCGACTTCGCGTCCTTCATCCAGGACACCTCCCCGTCGGGCTTCACCCTCACCCTGACGGCCTTCTGACAGGTCCCCGCGCCACACCGGACGGCCGGAACACCGCACCTGGTGTTCCGGCCGCTTCGCGTGTCACTCGCCCTCGTGCCACAGCCCCCGGGCGAGCGCCGCGTCCAGTTCCCGCTGCAACTGGACCGCCTGCACGATGCTCCCGGTCAGCGTCCTGCGCAGGACCGGGTCGGTGAGCCCCCAGGCGTTCATCGCCTCGTCGGGGGAGAGGGACGCCAGAGCGGAGAACACGGCGGGCGAGAACGGGTCGATGCAGGGCCCCTCGTGGACGTGCGCCGACTGGACGGGGGAGGTCTGCACAGGGGGTGCCTGCACGCGCGAAGGCTGCACATGGGATGCCGCCTGCCGCTCCCCGCGCTCCGCGTCACGCGGCCCCCGCTGAGCCGGAATGATGCCGCTCTCCATCAGCATCCGGCCATGATCCAGGTTGAGTACGGCCGCCCAGGTCGCCAACTGCGCGGGCAGCGGCAGGGTCTTGCCGTCCAGCGTCCGGCTGATCGTCGTCAGGCTCAGCCCCGTCACGGCCGCCAACTGCGCCCGCCCGCCCTGCCGTCGGCGTACGTCGTACCCGGCCGCCGTCGCGACCGCCGTGAGGTACGCGCCGACCCGCCGCGCCTGGGCCTGCCGCCCGCCCCGGCTTCCGTGGAGATCCTCCGTGCTCCGCATGTCGGGAGGGTAGCGCGCGGGCGTGCCGTGCCCTGCGAGTTGCATGCGTGCACTTTCGCAGGTCAAGCACCTAGATCGACATTTCCGCAGGCCACACGGTCAATCTCGCATCTGTGTGCGAATCAGAATGCCCTTGCGTCACGTGAGTTGGGCAACTTGCATACGTTGCGTGCGCGGGGGCCAGCCGCGCGGCGCACGTCCCTGAGGGGGTCGTTTGACCATGCTCCGTCTCCATATGACCAGACTCCTCGACAAAGCGGGGGAGTTCGGTGACGCGAGTGTCGCCGACGTGGCACGGCGCACCGGCATCAGCAGGTCGACGCTCCACCGCCTCGCGGCCGGCACCAAGCAGCCGAGCCTGCCGACGCTGTGGACGCTGCGCGGCGTCTACGGCGTCTGCATGGACACCCTCGTCTACGACGACCCGCACCCGTCGCAGGAGCCCCCCGGCGCACCCCCGGCCGCGATGGCCGCCCAACTGACAGATCCGGGAGCAGACTTTGACCACTTCCCCCCAGACCGGCCCCGCCCCCGCCTCCCTCACCCCCAAGGAACCGGCGCTCATCACCCGCGCCCGGCACGGTGACCCGGAGGCGTTCGGCGAGCTGTACCGATCGCACCGCGGTGTCGTCGCCGCGTTCATCGGCCGCCGGGTCAGATCCAACCCCGCCCTGGCCGAGGACCTGACCTCCGACGTCTTCGTGAAGGCCTGGTCCAAGATCTCCACGTTCCGCTGGACGGGCACCCCGATCCGCGCCTGGCTGTGCACCATCGCCCACCATGTGGTCGCCGACCACTTCAAGGTGGCCGCGACACGCCGGCTGACCTTCGTGGACCAGATCACGCACATCGGCGACACGTGGGCGGTCCCGGTGAGCACGGCCGAGGAGACGGTCCTGTCCACCCTGGACGTCGACGGCCTCCTCGACGCCCTCGCGGGCATCACCCCCCGCCAACAGGCGGTGATCCGGCTGCGGTTCCTGGACGAGATGTCGATCAGCGAGACGGCCCGCACGCTGGGTACGACCGACGGCGCGGTCAAGACGTTGCAGTGGCGCGCCCTGGGCTCGCTGCGCAAGGCTTACACGGGGGCGGCGGCATGACGGACGACTTCGGCTTCGTCGACAGGGCCGGCATCGAGGACGAACTCGCGGACCGGCTGGCCCGGGTGGCCCGCGCGTTCGTGGCCGAACTCCGCGCGCAGGGACGGCTGGTGGAGCCCGGAACCGCGGCGCGGGGTGAGGACCGCCGTCCGGAGCGGCCGCCCGAGCGAGTGGTCCACCTGACACCTCGTCAGGGTCCGGCCCACCTTCAACCGGTCGTGGACGCGGCGGACTTGGCGGCTCCGGCGCAGGCCGTGACGCCGGTGGTGTCCCCGGTGCCCGAACCGGAGGCCCAGCCTGTTCCCGCGCCTGCCGCGCCGGTCATGCCCGCCGCCCGCGAGACCGTGTTCGTACCGGATCCGGCCGCGCCGCCGGCCTCCGGGGCGTCGGACCCCGAGTTCGTTCCGGCCCGGGAGATGCCCGTACCGGCGATGTCCCCGGCGCTCGCCGCCGAGGCCCCGCCCGATCCCGCCGCGAGGCTGGAACCGGTTCCGGCGCCCCCCGCCGGGATGCTGCGCGGTGCGATCACGCTTCCCCACACGCGCCGCCACCTGTCCGCCCCGCCGCCCGAGGACCCGGCCCCCGTGCCCGGGCCCGTGTCAGGGTCCGCGCCCGGACCGGTGGCGGAGCGGCCGGAGCAGCCGCCGTCCGAGCCGGCCGACGACATCGCGCCCCCGGTCCTGGACGCGGGGGAGGAGGCCGGCGGCCCGCTGCTGCTGGCGGACCGGCTCAAGGTGGAGAGCGCGGGCCGGCTGGAGGTCACGCACATCACGGCGGACGCGCAGCGGGTGGGGGTGCACATCCACGCGCTGGGGCTGGCCGACTGGGAGTACTGGCTGACGGTGATCGGCGTGCCGCCGGACGCGCGGACCCTGCGGGTGGGCGACGCCGAGGTGGTGACGGGCCGTATCGAGGGCACCGAGGTCCGCCTGACCGCGCACGAGGTGCCCCGCCTGCTGGACGAGGCGTCCCGCACGCTGGTGACCCCGTACCGCCTCGGCGGCCGTGTCTACGATCTGGCCCGCGCCCTGGCCGACCGCCACGGCCGGTCGTGGCGGTACCTGGGCCGCGACGGCGAGGACGGTACGCCCCTGCTGGCCCTGTCGGGCACGGACGGCCCGCCGATGCCGCTGGGCACGCTGGCGGCGACGCACGGCCCGCTGACCTGAGGCGGCGGCACGAGGCCCGGCTGCCCGAGGGGTCTCGGGGAGCCGGGCCCGGACGACGGGACGTAGCGCGGACGGGGTATGACGGGGTGAGCCCGCGGCCGCGAGGTCAGCCGGCCGCCGGGGATTCCCCTCCGGTCTCGGTGTCGAGCCGGTTCATGCGGGCGGTGACGTCGTCCACGAGCCGTCCGAGGAGCCGTCCGAGGTCGTCGCGGTCCTGGTCGGACCAGTCGGCGATGGCCTGGGAGAACCAGCCGACGAGCGAGGCGGCGTAGCGGTTGGCGGCCTCCGTGCCCTCGGGGGTGGGCTCGATGAGGCTGGCGCGCCGGTCGTGGGGGTCGCCGATGCGCCGTACGAGGCTCCGTCGTTCGAGTTCCTGCACCTGGCGGGTGACGTGCGGGCCGACGACCTGCATCCGCTCGGCGATCTCGCCGACGCGCAGCGGCCGGTCCGCCATGCGCAGGGTGACGAGCACGCCCACGGCGGGCCGGTCCAGGGAGAGCCCGGTGGCCGCCGTCGCGCGTTCGGCCAGGCGCCCGCGGTTGAGGGCGTTGGTCAACTGGGCGAGCCGGGGCAGGACGGCGAGGACGTCCACCGACGGCTTGTCCGAGGATTCGGCGTTCACATTCACTCCACTTGCATACCTAAGTTAGGTATCTATATGCTCGGTCCGGAAGGTGTCCCGGGGATACCCGCACTCCCCAAAAGGATACCTAAAGTACGTATCTTTTGCCTGTTCCGGAAGGACCCCCGCAGTGAACCACTCCGAGAACCGCACCGTCCTCGTCTCCGGCGCCAGCATCGCCGGCCCCGCCCTCGCCTACTGGCTCGACCGGTACGGCTTCGACGTCACCGTCGTCGAGAAGGCCGCCGCCGTACGGGGCGGCGGCTACGCCATCGACATCCGCGGCACGGCCCGCGAGGTCGTCGACCGCATGGGCCTGCTCCCGCGCCTGCGCGAGGCCCACGTCGACACCCGCACGCTGTCCTTCGTCGGCCCCGACGGCGCCCCGATCGCCTCCCTGCGCCCCGAGTCCCTGACCGGCGGCGCGGAGGGTCTGGACCTGGAGGTGCGCCGGGGCGACCTGGCCGACGCGCTCTACACCCCGATACGCGACCGGGTCGAGTTCCTGTTCAGCGACTCCATCGCGACCCTGGACGACCGGGGCGACCGGGTGGACGTGGTCTTCGACAGCGGCACCCGCCGCACGTTCGACCTGGTCATCGGCGCCGACGGCCTGCACTCCCACACCCGCGGCCTGGTCTTCGGCCCCGAGGAGCGGTTCCATCACTACCTCGGTTACACCTTCGCCGGCTTCACCCTGGACAACGACTTCGGCCTGGCCCACGAGGGCGTCATCTGGAACACCCCGGGCCGGGCGGCGGTGCTGTACGCCCACGAGCCGTCGGACCGTCTGCACGGTTTCCTGACGTTCACGCAGGCGGAGCCGCCCTACGAGGCGTTCCGCAACCCCGGCGCCCAGCGGGAACTGGTGGCCAAGACGTTCCCCGAGCACGTCTGGCACATCCCCCGGCTGGTGGAGGCGATGGGCGAGGCCGACGACCTCTTCTTCGACATCGTGAGCCAGATCCACATGCCGGTGTGGTCGCGCGGACGGGTGGCCCTGGCGGGCGACGCCGCGCACGCGACCTCGTTCCTCTCCGGCCAGGGCTCAAGCGTCTCCCTGGTCGGCGCGTACGTCCTGGCGGGCGAGCTGGCCCGGCACGCCCGTCACGAGGAGGCGTTCGCCGCGTACGAGCGGCTCACGCGCGGCTTCGTCGAGCAGAACCAGGCCCTGGCCACCATGGGCGGCTCCTTCGTCGCCCCGAGCACCCCCGAACTCCTCGCCGCCCGCAACGAGGCCCTGCGCGACACGGCCTCCCTGACCGGCGCCGAGGGCCGCGCGGCGAGCACGGCGCTGCGGCTGCCGGACTACGCGGCGGCGGGCTGACGCCGGGGGAGTGGGCGGTCCACGCCGTCCCGGGCCCTGCTCGGGGCGTAAGGTCGATGGGGCACCCGCGTTTCCTCATCCGCGCACCTGGGACGGTGAGACCGATGAGCGTGCCGCACCGGAACCCGGCCCCGGATCCGCCCGCGACGGCGGCGCCCGCCCCTGTCGGTGAGGCGACCGCCCGGTCCCGGCCTGAAGCGGCCGTCCCGGTCGCGCGCCGGGGGCTGCGCGGCCGGCTGGGGGAGGCACTGTTCCGCGGTGTGGCGGGCCCGGACGGTCCGGAGAGCCGTCGCCGCGTGCACGGCACACCCGGCCCGCGCTGGTTCGGCGCGGACCGTCCGATCCGGGTGGTGCACGGGGACGCCTCGATGTTCGCGGGCGGCCTGGCCGCACTGCTCCTGCAGTCCCTGCACCCGCTGGCGATGACGGCGGTGGCGACGCACTCCGGCTACCGCGGTGACCCCTGGGGCCGCCTGGCCCGCACCAGCACGTTCCTCGCGTACACCACGTACGGCGCGGCGGACGACGCCCAGCGGGCGGTGGACGGGGTCCGGGCGGTCCACGAGCGCGTCCGGGGCACCACCGCCGGGGGCGAGGCGTACCACGCGTCGGACCCGCACCTGCTGACCTGGGTGCATGTCGCGGAGGCGTACTGCTTCCTGACGGCCCATCAGCGATACGGTGCCCGCCCGCTGGACGCGGCGGCCCGTGACGGGTACGTGGCGGACATGGCGAGGGTCGCCGGTGCGCTGGGAGTTGAGGAACCACCGCTGTCCTGGCAGGAGTTGACGGAACGCATCGCGGCCTACCGTCCCGAGCTGCGCGCGACGGACGAGGCCCGGGAGGCGGTGCGGTACATCCTGTTCCGGCCGCCGCTGCCCGCACCGGTCCTGCCCGTGTACTTCGTGCTGGGCGCGGCGGCGGTGTCCCTGCTTCCGGGCTGGGCGCGGGAGGAGCTGCGCCTGCCGGTGCTGCCGGGGGTGGAGCGCCGGTGCGTGGCTCCGGCCGGTTCGGCGGTCACGGGCCTGATCAGATGGCTGCTCCCTCCCCGGCCTCCCGCGTCCCGGCCCTGAGGGAGGGAGCGGCGCGCGGCCCCGGCGGGAACGGTGTGACGTCCCGCCGGGGCCCCGTGGGTTCAGCGGACGGTGGTGACGCGCTGTTCCTTCAGGGAGGCGCAGTTGGAGCCGGTGATCTGCACGTAGACGTTACGGATCTGGCCGCCCCAGTCGACGCAGTGGCCCTTGCCGTAGACGTAGGTGGGCCCCGCGTACGAGGTGTACTTGCCGTAGTCCTGGTCGTAGACGTCGGTGTCCGGGACGTAGATCCAGGCGGCCATGTCGGTCGCCGTGCCGGGCGTGCTGCGGATGGTGACGACGCAGTTCTTGCCGTTGGCGGAGTTGTAGGTCAGGTAGACGGTCCCGAGGGAGCCGACGGGCGCGGAGTTGACGGTCTTGTACGCGCTGCCACAGACCTTCTGCGGCGTGGTGTTGGGCGCGGCGGACGCCGGGGAGGCCAGGGCGGTGGTGGCTCCCGCGGCCAGGGCCACGGCACCGACGGCGGCCAGCACGGAACGGCTGAATCGCATATTTCCCCCTTGTGTTGGTTGGAGTTCGTTGCTCCTGCCTGGTGTGACTCACGGCACATCGGGATGGTTGTACCGGCGGGGGAAGTCCATCCCGGCTTGGGAGTTCAGACGCGTCCGGTCTTGTGCAGGACGGTCGCCAGACGGGCCAGTCCGTCCGGCCCACAGCCGTCCGCGATGGCCTGGTCGGTGATGCTCTTCGCCGCCGCGAGCACCCCCACGTCGATTCCGTGGCCGGCGGCGGTGCTGATGACGTGGGCGATCCCGGACGCGGCGGAGGCGATGGTGGACCGGTCTCCCGGGAAGCGGCCCGACTGGAGCTGCTGGGCGAAACGCGTGATCAGCTCCGGCAGGAGTCCGCCGATGCCGGTGGCGAAGGCGGCGAACCGTTCCGGCTCGATTCCCTCGGCGGAGGCGAGGGCGAAGGCGTGCACGATCCCGCTCACCGAGGTGGCGAAGACGTCCAGCAGCGCGATCTCGTAGGCGGACGCCCGGCCGGGATCGTCGCCGAGGTACAGCGGGGCGGCGCCCACGGCGGCCATGGTCCCCTGAACGCTCTCGTAGACGTCGCGGGCGCCGCTGAGCAGGACGGCGGCGGCCGGTGTGCCCATCGCCGGGGTCGGGGTGAGGATCGCGCCGTCGAGATAGTCGATCCCGCGCGCGGCGGCCGACTGGGACATCCGGCGGGCCTGGGCAGGTTCGCCGCTGGTGAGATTGATCAGTCGCCGGTTCGCCCAGTCGGCAGGCGCGTGTTCGAGGGTGGCGCGTACCGCGTCGTAGTCGAGGAGACAGACGATGATCACCTGTCCGGCGAGCACGGCGTCGTGGACCGAGCCGGCCTCGGCGGCTCCCCGGCCGGGGAGGTCCCCGGCTCGTCCCGGCGTACGGTTCCACACCGTCACCGGGTGGCGGGCGTCGAGGAAGGCCGAGGCGATGGCGCGGCCCATCGGGCCAAGTCCGAGGACAGTCACGGGAGTCGGCCGAGTGTTCTCGGCGGAGGTCGTGGTCATGCACAGCACGCTAAACCTTCACATTGACGTGAAGGTCAAGCGCTGCTGGACTCTCCCCATGAGAATCGGCGAACTCTCCCGGCGCACCGGCGTGAGCCCGCGCTCACTGCGCTACTACGAGGAGCAGGGCCTGCTCGTCCCGACCCGCCTGCCGAACGGCTACCGCGACTACGACGAACGCGCTATCACCACCGTGCGGCGCGTCCAGATCCTGCTCTCCGCCGGTCTCGGCACCTCCGTCGTCGCGGAGATCCTTCCCGGCGCCGTCGACGACACCGTCGTCCTGGCCGGGACATGCCCGGAACTCGTCGACGGCCTCGCGCGCGAGCGCCGCCGGATCAGCGCGGCGATCGACGACCTGATCGCCGCGCGCGACATCCTCGACTCTCTTGTCGGCCGCCCGCTTCAGCCCCGGGGCGCCGCTTCGCGCTGACGACGGTGAGCGGGAAGCGACGCTGCCGGGCCGAACGCGGGCCGTGGACGGGGAAGTTGCCGGTTGACCCGGTTTATGGCTCCGGCGTGGTGGTGCGGTCCGGGCGCCGGATCCACTGGAGCATCTGTTCCATCACGGGGACGGGCAACGCCGGGTGGGCGGCCGCGACTTGTGCGGTTCCGGTGTCCCGGAGCAGCCGGATCAGCACGCGAGCCGGCAGGAGGGGGTGGCAGGCGGCCGCGTGGCGTACGGAGCGATCCGGGTCGTCGAGCAGCCGTACGGCCGACGCGGGCGTCAGCCGGGGGTCCTTCGCGGCCCGGTACCGCACTTCGTCATCGGTGTCCCGGCTGAACTCCTCCACCAGCTCGGCCGTCGATTCCGGGTCGTCCAGGGCGAGTTGGCGCATCCGGGGGTTCGGGTCGGCAGCGTGGCGGAGCAGGCCGCGACGGGGGAAGTTGGGGTGGCCGTGCGGCCGGTCGGGGGCGCTGAGACTGCCGGTCCACCACTGCCAGACGCGCAGCAGCATGTCGGCGGGGGCGTCGTCGCAGGACTCGGCGAGGAAGAGCTGTACGACACGGTCCTCGTCCCGCGCGAGGAGCGCGACGACGTCCGGCGGGAGTCGTCTGGCGCGGGCGACGCTCCGTCGTACGAGGGGGTGGGAGGAGGCGGCCAGGCGGCGCATGGCGCGGTGATCGTCGTGCAGGGCCATGACCCAGTCGAGAGTGCGGTAGTAGGTGTCGGGGTCGAAGTCGTAGCGGATACCGGCTCGTTGTTCCTCGGTGAGATCGGGGCGTCTGGCGATCGTGTAGCGGACGCCGGCGTCGGGGTCCTCGGCGAGGAGGGCGACCAGGTCGGGGTCGAGACACGGGTTGCCCGCGAGGGCGCGGCGCAGGTCCACATCGGTGTGGCGGGCCAGGTGTTCGGCGAGGCCGCGCTCCAGGAGGCAGGACTCCGCCGCGTGCTTTCTCAGCCCCTCGGCCTCGTAGACGGACAGGGACAGCGGATGGTCCCGGTGGTGCTCGAGGAGCGCTCTGACACGGACCTCGCGGTCGGGGTCGGCGAGGAGTGCGAGCCGGGTCGCGCCGTCCAGACGCGACCACGCCGACCAGCAGGCCCGTACCCGTACGGACGGCTCGGCGTCGGCGGCCAGAGCGGAGAGCAGCGTCGCGGGAAGGCCGGGGAAGCGGACGGTCTCCTCGCGGACCGGCACGTGGGTGTCGGCGGCGAGCTGCTCGTAGACGGTGCCGGGGAGTTCGGCGCGCCGGTTCGCCGCGAGCAGGGTGATGACCCACCGGTCCCGGGGTTCCTTTTCGCCCAGGAGCAGCCGGCCCCACTGCTCGGCCGTGATGTTCGACTGCCTCTCGGCCAGTTCCTCCCGCAGCCGCCGGTCCGGGTGAGCGATGGCCGCCTCGACGACCGCCGACGGCAGATCGCGCACGAGCAGACAGGGCGACCAGCCGAGCAGCCCGTGGCGCAGCTCGTCGGGCGTGGCCGGATTGAGGACCAGCCCGTCCGCCCACGCCCTGCGCACCTCCTCCGCGGGCTCCGGCCCGTCGAACAACCCCGCCCAGGCGGCCTCCCGCTCCGAGGCCGTCTCCCGCACCGCCTCCCGAGCGGCCGCCTCCCGCCGTTCCGCGAGACGGTCGAGCAGGGTGAGCCGCACCTCGTCCTCCCCGGCGGTCACCCTGACCAGGGCGCCACCGTCCACCGCGAGGGTGAGGAACTCCCCCTGCCCCCCGCCGAGAACCGCGAGGAGGTCCCACCGACCGGTGAGCCGAACTCGCGTCCAGCGTTCGCCCGCCGGGTTCCCGGCGACACTGATGAGGAAGACACCGTCCTCGTTGAGAATCCCGCTTCCGGCAGCCAACTCGCGCCACTGCTCATGGAGTTGGGCTGCCAGATCGGGCGCGTCCCGCCGTACGGCCACGGCCTCCTCGACGCCGTCGAGGAGGCCCGGCCGCCAGGCGCCCCGGGGCGGCAGCACGTCTTCGCCCCGCCGGTCTTTTACGACCTCCAACCCCGCCTGTCGCAACAGCTCTTGGAACTTGTCTCTTCCACAGGTCATGAGAAGTCATCCTGCCGGATGCGCCGTTGCGCCGGCCGCTGACCGGCGGGGTGCGGAAGACGACTGTCAACCAGCTTCGCCGACGAGGGAGTTGAAAGTCTCCCGCATGAGCAGGTCGGTGGCGCCGGGCTGTTCGGCGAGGTGGTCGAAGAGGTCGGCGAGCAGCCAGAGCGCGAAGGTGTGGCCAGGGCCTCCGCCGGTGGGATCGGCCCGAACCGGTCGCGCCAGGCCACGGTGTCCATGCCCATGGCCGCGGCCATGAGGACACCGGTGACCATCGGCACTTGGGCGGGGTCGGCCAGTTCGAAGCCGGGGAGCTTGCGGACCACCGCCGGGATCAGATCGCCGAGCGGGTCGATCCGGTCCTCCTCGCCGTCCTCCTCAAGGCCGACGATGTGCGCGGTGAGCACGCCGGCCAGGAAGACCGAGCCCCGGGAGACCTCGTCCCGGCCGTAGGTGTCCATCGCGGCCCGCAGGCGCCGTTGTGCCTGCCGGCGTTCCTCGTCCGGCGTGCGGTTCTCCAGGATCCGGTACGAGTCCCATGCCGCGCGGACAGCCCCGCCGGCGACAATCGCGTCACTGGTCATGGACCGACCGTAGTGAGCCGACGGATTCCACGAGCGGAACTCCCACAAGCCGCCGCCCCACCCCGTACATGTCCCGCCGCGTTCCGGCCACCGTGCCGGCCGGAGAGGCGGGGACCTTCCCGGCGGGTCCCGCACCCCGGCGCCGGTCGGTATCGTGCCGGTCACTGTTGTGCCGGGCGAGGTGGGGGAGCGCATGAGGTTCCCGCCGACCGACCCTCGGCCGGCTGCGCGAAGCGCTGTCGGTACCGGCAGCCGGCTACACGCACACCGTACGCGCTTCGTACGGTGAAAGTCCGCCATGCGTACGGTCATTCGGGTAGACTCTCGGCGGGAGGTAGTCCATGTCCGAGTTGTTCGACGCGGTCGACGCGCTGGTCGCGTCCCGGTCTTCGCTGCCGTCGGCGGGGGAGCGCAAGCGGCTGCGTACCGCGCACGGTCTGACGCTGGACGAAGTCGCCGCCGCCCTGAAGGTGCGCCGGGCGACGGTGTCGGGGTGGGAGTCGGTGAAGAAGCCGACCGAGCCGCGCGGCCCGGAGCGGGAGGCGTACGCCCGGCTGCTGCGACAACTCGCGGAGCTCTACCCCGCACCGGAGGAGCCGGCCGCACCGGCCACCGGCGCACCCGACCCGGCGCAGACGCGGACTCCGGCCACAGATCCGGCCCCGGCCCCGGCCCCGGAGGCCGCGACCGCGACCGCGAGCACCCCGACTCCCGCCCCGACGCCGGCCTCGGCTCCCACCCCTCCTGCCGCAGCGACCCGCCCGGCACCCGCCACCACCCCGTCGTCGACGCCACGCCGCCCCAGCGCGCGGACGGCGCCCCTGGCGGGCACCGACCCCCGGTTCGAGAACGGCCCCCTCGCCGTCGTGGACGTCGACACCGACGGCAACGCACTGGCGTACTGCACCGGCGGCCTGGTCCTCGACGTACCCGCCAAAAGCATCCCGGCGCTCGTGGAGTGGACGCTGCGGGAGGCGAAGCTCGGGCAGCCGAGGCTCGCCGGCTCCGGCAAGGACGCCGACCCGCTGCTCGTCCTCACCGAGGCCGCCCTGGAGCGCTACGGCCTCCCCGCGAGACTCACCGAGGAGGAGCGGCTCGCCGGGCGCCTGCCGGAAGGCCACAAGGTCATCAGGCAACTGACGCGCGCCGACTGGCGGTTGACGAAACGCGGGTTCGGGCCGTGGGCGCGGATCTACCGCCCCGCGCAGGGCTCGGAGCGGGCCTGCGTGCAGCTGTGCGTCCCCTCCTGGCACGCGCTCGACACGCGGCACTGGGGTGACGCCGGGCAGCTCCCGCCGGCCGAACTCGCCCGCGTCCTGGGCGTGTACGCCGCGCGGGTGATGACGCCGCGCGGCTCGACCGCCGTGACCGGCCTGGAGCTGATGACCGCGCTGCACCCGCCGACCCGCGCCTCCGCGCCGGACGCCGACGGCAAGCGGCACTCCGAGTACAACCCCGGCAGCCTGGGCAAGGACCCGGTCGACCCGGCACCGTGCGAGGCCCCCGACGGCCATCCCGTCCTCAAGGACCTGCCCCGCTTCCACGTACGCGGCCCGGCGGAGAAGCTGTTCGAGGAGGCGTACGACTGGGCGCGCCCGATGACCGACGCCGAATGCACCCTGCGCCACCTGGTCGGCATCGACGTGAACATGGCCTTCGCGGCCGGCGCCAACGGCCTGATCGTCGGCCTCGGCGCCCCCACGCACCTCAAGGCACCGGTGTTCGACCCGAAGCTGCCCGGCAGCTGGCTGGTGGACCTCTCCCACGTCGACCTGTCCCGCGTGAAGGCCGGCAAGGAGTGGGTGGAGCTGGACGCCGGCCTGCTGCCCAGCCCGTTCACGCCGAAGGGCGACCGCCCGGCCGGTCCGGCCTGGTACGCCACGCCGACCGTGGCGTACGCGGTGGAACTCGGCTACGAGGTACGCCCGTTGGAGGCCTGGGTACGGCACGAGAACGGCCGCTACCTGGACGGCTGGTACAACCGGCTCCGCGACGCCTACCTCGCCACCATGGCCGACCTCGGAGTCCACGCCGACCTGCCGCCGGCCGACTTCCTGACGGCGATGGACGGCTACAAGGGCCGCGACCCGGAACTGGCGATCGTCGTCTCGGCGATCAAGGCCACGGTCAAGGGCGGCCTGGGCAAGCTGCGCGAGCGCCCGCGCGGCGAGGGCTGGCGGCCCGGCGAGCCGTGGCGCGCCCTGGCCCGCCCCACCTGGCGGCCGGACATCCGCGCCGCGGTCATCGCCCGCACCCGGATCAACCTCCACCGTAAGATCGTCAGGCACGCGGCGTTCACCGGTCAGTACCCGGTCGCGGTCCTCTCCGACTGCGTCGTCTACGCGGCGGCCGGAGAGAGCCCGCTGGACTTCCTGCCCTACCGGGACGGCAAGCCGTTGCCCGGCGGCTTCAAGCTCGGCGTCAACCCGGGCCTGGTCAAGCACGAGGGCACGCAGAGCGCCCTGTGGGGCGAGGAGGTCCGCGAGCGGTTCAACGCCCCGGAACTCAACCTCGCCCGCTACATCAAGGACGGCACCGTCACCGACACCGACAACGGCGAGTAGGAGAAGGCGACGATGACCCAGTTCGGGGACGGCCTGGACGCGGCCGTACAGAAGGCGTTCACCCGCCCGGCCCCCAAGACCGCGGGCCCGCAGATGCGGTACCTGGTCAAGCAGCTCAAGGGCACGAAGGCGGCCGCCGAACTGCTCGGCATGTCCCAGCGGCAGGTGGAGCGGTACGTGGCGGGCCAGGCCAGGACGCCGCGCCCCGACCTCGCCGCCCGCCTGGAACGCGAGGTCAAGAAGCGGTGGCAGCCCCAGATCCGGGCCAAGGCCCGCCAGAAGGCGGCGTCCACGGATGGCATCGTCATCGACACCCGCGCCCGCATGGGCTACACCGCACCGATCGGATCGACCGACCAGGACCGCGTCCGCCACCTCACCGTCGCCCTGCCCCCGCAGTACGCCGCCCGCCTCTTCGCCGCCCAGGAAGCCGGCGCCGACGACCGCGAACTCAAGCAGATCACGGCCGAAGCGCTCAAGGAGGTCTACTTCCAGGACGGCGGCCGCCGCGCCGGCAGCCTGGAGGAAGTGCGGTTCACGGACGTGGAGCACCTGGAGTTCGAGCTGTAGATACGGCACTTGGTGAGGAGACCTGGAGGAAAGTGTCACTGAGCGGAAAGGTCTCTCCAGCGCTGGATGTCAGCTGCTGAGGTCGAACACGCCCCACGTGGTGAATGGCTCGGCCTGGACATAGATCCGGCTTCCTCGGCCGACGACCCGCCGGTGGCGGGGAACAGGGCCACTGGGCAGGGTGAGCAGGCCGGCCTCCGTCGGCTCGACGGAGGTTTCGGTGAGTTCTCCGTGAGCGAGCCGGTCCCGCTCCTCGCCGTAGCCGCCGCAGAAGGTGACCTGCTCGCCGTGGACGGCCACCGCTGTGGCGCCCCGTATGTGGTTCGACCACACCCTCACGGGCTTGTCGGTGCGGTCGGGGCGTATCTCGACGAGCGGGAAGTCCGGGTAGGGGCACGCCCAGGCGGTGGTGCCCGACACGTTCAGCGCGTAGCAGTCGAAGAGACCGGGGATGCGGGCACCGTCCGACGTCCAGGTGAGGCGGCCCGTGGCGCTCCAGCGGCGGATTCCGGCCGGGTTCTCGTCGAAATGACCGACCCAGACATGGTCGGCCTCGTCAACAAGCAGGTGCTCGATGGCGTCCCCGACGGAGAAGGACGAGGTCTCGCGCCCGAGCGCGTCGAAGACCTGGACCTGGTTCGCGTCCTCGTGCCGACGGGCGCGCGACGCGGCGACGACGAACCCACCGGCCGACAGGCGGTCCAGGTGCGGCCAGCGGGCTCGCACGGCGCTCAGCTCGGTGAGTTCGGCGTTGCCGCCCGGATGGACGGAGACGACCAGCGCGTCGAAGGGCACGACATCGCCGCCGCGCTGCGGAGCGCGCTCGGCCAGCAGCCAGTGGGCGGCTCCGAAGACGTCGACGGTACTGGTCAGGACGTGGCGGTTGTGGTGCGCTCGGGGGAGGTGGGCGTAGGGAATGAGGGAAGTCTTCCGCACGGGCGGGCTCTCCTTGTTGGCGGGCGGTCACGGCCATCGGTCGCTGCGGTGAGTGCGGTCGGCGGCGCGCGAGCGGTGGAGAGCGGAGCGGGGCGCCTAGACGGCATGTCCCTTTCCGGTCGTCACGAGGGGATCATCGTCGACGTCCGTCCTCACGACAAACCTTTTCGGCGCACCGCCCTCATCGACCGACGAAACCCTCCGGGCCGGCCTCAACGAGGGCCGTCCTGCCCGTCGACCCGGATGCGCGGCACGACAAGTCCAGTGCTCATGGAACAGATCTGCTGCTCAGTCACAGGAAAAGCAGATGCGGACCCACAGCCCGTGCGGGCAGCATCCCCGCACGGCCACCGAAGTCAGCGGGATGATCGAGTGCCGACCGGGTGCCCGTCTCCGGGGTCCCGACGACGAGGACTCCGTGTGGCACGCCGCCATCTACCTCTTCCTGCTCAACAGCGCAACGCCTACGACGCCCTCGCTGACCTCGGCCGACTGGCGGGACACGGGCGGCTCCGGTGCGCGAAGCCGGGAATCGGCCGCCGGGGACGACAGCTCCTGGGGGCCGGTCTGGAGCGTGATGCGGACACTCGGCGAATCCATGGTGCGGACCAGGTGCGACTCGTCGCCTGGTTCTGCTGACGTCGGCTCCGCGGCGAACAGTCCAGGGCCCTGCTGCCCCCGCGCCCTCACTACGCGGCCTGAGGGGATCCGCGTATGACGAATTGGTCGACGCTCAGCGACGTGTGCGGTGCCGCGGACCATGTTCCAGCCCTGCTGGACCGGTTCGAGGGCGATGCGAGCGGTGTCTGGTCGGAGCTGATGGATCACCTGTGTCCCCAGCTGGACACCGCGTTCTCAGCGAGCTTCGCGGCTCTGCCGCGGTTGGCCGGCCTCGCGTCGAGGTGTGACGGCGAGGACCGTCAGGCAGCGCTGTCGGCGGCTGGAGCGATCATGGCCTGCGCCCCCGGCGGCAGCGACGTGTTCGAGGCCTACTCGGCGCCGATCGCGGCCCTGCACCGGCTGACGGACCAGTGCCTACGCGCGGACGATGACCCGGAGAACTACATACCGCTGCTCCAGCGCCTGCTCTCCTTCGAGGGCGTCGAGATCTGGGACCGCTGCCTCGAAGGTCTGCAGACCGGTGAGTACGAGGTCGACTGTCCCTGCTGCGGTGTCGACCTGTTCATCGTGATCGGCGAGAACGGCTGCTTCTCCGCCAGTGACGACTACTCCCTGCGCGAGGTGGAGAAGGTGCCCCTTCGTCCGGCGAAGCCGGCCGAGCTGGAGGGCCTGGCGAAGCGCCTGTACGACCGTACTCTCGCCGACGGGCACCAGTTCATGGCGCGCGGTCTGCCGTATCTGTTCGGCCGAGCCACCTGCCCGGACTGCGGGACCGCCTGCGAGGTGGCGGACCGGGTCGCCGCGCGCTGGCGGCCGTGATGATCCGATCGTCAGCCCGTCAGCCCGTCAGCCCGTCAGCGCCCAAAGCCGGAATCCGGACCCGGAACGAACCAATCGTGAACCAGCCGGAGCATCCGCGCCCGCATCCGCGCCCGTGGCGAACCCGCGCTGCCCCTCCTGTCCCTGGCCGGCCCGGCCAGGGACAGAGCCAGGGACAGAACACGCCGGCCGACCGGACCTACTCCCTGGCCCCGATCACGTCCGCCGGCTTGCCGGCGAGAGCGACGCGGGCCGAGATCATCGTCGCGGCCAGGGCCAGACAGGCGGCGACCGCCACGATGCCCCCGTAGGTGAGCGTGGAGAGACAGGGAGCCGCGCTGCCCGTCATGCCGACGGCGAAGGCGGTGAGCGTGGCCACGGCGATCACCGTGCCGACGACCACCGCGAGCAGCACGATCGCGAGCGACTCCAGGCGCAGCATCCGCAGGACCTGCCGCCGAGTGGTGCCGACGAGCCGTAGCAGCGCGAACTCGCGGGAGCGGCCGGTGGTGGACATGGCGAGGGCGTTGACCACCGCGATGGCCGTGAAGGCGACGATCAGTCCCATCGCCACGAAGTTGACCGCGGCGTTGGACTGTTGCCGGTCCGCCCGGAGCGAGTCGACCTCATCGCCGTCGAGGACACGTACCCCGGGATAGCCGCTCACCGCGGAGGCCAGTTCCTCCTTCGTCCGGTCGGTCCTGACGAGCACCGCCGAGCCGAGCGGGTTGTCGACATGCGCGGCCACCAGGTCATGGGCCATGGTGAGGTCGCCGAAGCCCAGGCCGCGGTCGTACACCGCGACCACCGTGAGCGGCACCCGGGTGCCGTCCCCCATGGTCACCTCCGCCTTGCTGCCGACGCCGCCGACGATGCCCTCGGCGACCTCGCTGACGGCCATGCTTCCGTTGCCCAGGTCCTTCAGCGAGCCCGACACGACTCCGGGATCCATGGTCCTGTCCAGGCCCTCGGGTGTGACGCCCTGGATCTGGAACTTGTCCAGGCCCACCCGGACCGTGCTGCGTACGACCTCGGTGACAGCGGTCACTCCGGACAGATGCCGCACCTTGTCCGCCGCCGGGCCGGGCACCCCCGGCCCGGACGAGGCGAGGGTGTAGTCCGCCCGGCTGCCGTCCTGGGCCTGGCTCAGGGCGGCGTGGCCCAGCGTCGACTGGACGAAGACGATGGTGCAGGTCATGCCCACCAGCAGGGTGAGCGGAGTGAGGGCGGCGGAGACCCGCCGCAGACTGGTCCGGCTGTTGGCCGCCGCGAGGTACCCGCTGATCCGGGAAACCCTGAGCGGCGTACCGAGCGCGGCGATGCCGGCCCGGGCGATGACCGGTCCCAGCAGCGCCACGGCCGCCGAAAGCATGATCACGCACAGATAGGTGACGGGCGCCGAGGCCGGCTCCGTGTGCAGGATGCTCAGCACGAACAGCAGCACCACGCCGACGACGAGGAAGATCACTCCGGGGATCAGCCGTCCGGCCGCGAACGGCCGGGTCTCCAGCGCGGCCTCGGACAGCGCCTCGGCCGGGCGGATCCGCGCCACCCGCCGTGCCGACACCCGGGCCGCCGCCCATGCGCCCAGCACGGTGACCAGCACCGCGGCGAGCAGGGGATACGGTCCGAGGGTCAGCCCCAGCGCGTCGGGAATGGTGCCGAAGTGCACGAATTCGCCGTACAGCCACACGGCGAGCGGCAGTCCGGCGACCGCGCCGGCACCGCCCGCGACCAGGCCGATGACGGCGGCCTCCCGGCCGATCAGCCCGCGGATCTGCCGGGGTGTCGCCGCCACGGCACGCAGGAGGGCCAGTTCCCGGTACCGCTGCTGGATGGAGAGCGAGAAGGTGCCGACCACCACCAGGACCGCCACCAGCAGGGAGACCGCCGCGATGGCGCCGCCCATGCTGATCAGCTGCACCCGGGCCCTGCTCGCCCCGAGGAACTCCACGGCTCCCCGGTCGCCGGCGCTCTGCACCTGGGCGGTGGTGCCGTTCAGCGCACCGGCGACGGCACTCCGCAGCTTCGCCGGGTCGGCTCCCTGATCGGGGATCACCCCGATGACGGCCACCCGGCCCGGACGCCCGCTCAGCCGCTCGGCCTCCCGCGCGGAGAAGAACAGCGACGACTGTTCCCGCAGATCGCCGCCCTGAGCGGCCGCGACGCCGGACACGCGGTAGACGGCCGGCGCGCCCGTCGCCTGTACGGTCACCCGGTCACCGACCTTGAGGCCGGCCCGCGCCGCCAGTTCCCGGTCGAGCACGACCTGATCCGCCGCCCCGGGGGCGTGACCGTCCGTCAGTCTGAAGGGCGTCAGAGCCGCCGACTCCCAGGAATGCCCCAGCGACACCTTGCCGTCCGGCCCCGGGACGATCCGTCCCTGACGGGTGACGACATAGGCGGGGAACTCCCGTTCCGGTACGGCCGCCTTGACGCCGGGGACGGCGGCGACCTTCGCCGTGAGGCCGGCCGGCAGCCAGACCCGCTCGTCCAGGGGCTTGGCCTTGCGCTTGACCTTCCGCTTGCCGTGTTTCTCCGTCACTTTCACCGAGTGGACGTTCTGGTCCCCGGCGACGATGACCGGGGCCGCCGCGTAGCGTTCCGTCTCGATCGTCCCGGTGAGTCCCGTCATCAGCAGGGTGCCGCAGGCGGTGACGAGGGCCGCGGCGCACAGCAGCGCGAAGAAGGCCCCGATGAAGCCCCCCTTGCGGAACCGCAGCGTACTGAAGGCGTAGCCGATCATCGGGACCACGCCCCTAAGCGCGTCATGCGCTCGGCGATCCGATCGGCCGTGGGCCGGTCCGTGTCGTCGACGATGCGCCCGTCGGCGAGAAACAGCACGCGCTGCGCGTACGAGGCCGCCACCGGGTCGTGCGTCACCAGTACGACGGTCTGCCCGGACTCGTCGACACACGCCCGCAGCAGCGTGAGGATCTCCTTGGCCGTGACGGTGTCCAGCGCGCCGGTCGGTTCGTCGCCGAAGATGACGTCGGGCCGCGTGATGAGGGCCCGGGCGATGGCGACCCGCTGCTGCTGGCCACCGGACAGCTGCGACGGCCGGTGGCCGACGCGCCCGGCCAGACCGACCCGTTCGACGATCTCGTCCAGCCAGCCCCGGTCGGAGCGCTGTCCGGCCAGCCGCAGCGGCAGGGTGATGTTCTGGCGGACCGTGAGGGCGGGTACGAGATTGAACGCCTGGAACACGAAGCCCACCCGGCGCCGGCGCACATGCGTCAGCGCGGTCTCGTCCATGCCCGTGAGGTCCTCGCCGGCGATCCTGACGGAACCGGAAGTGGGCTGGTCCAGCCCCGCGGCGCAGTGCAGAAAGGTGCTCTTGCCGGAACCGGACGGACCCATGACCGCGGTGAAGGTCCCGCGCGGAATCCCGACGGACACGTCGTCGAGCGCGGTGACGGTCTGGCCGCCCCGGCCGTAGGTCTTGGTGACCCCCTCCAGCAGTACGGCCCGGCTGCTCACGTTCTCCCGCTCGTCCGACCTGCCCCTGGCTCTCATCCTCACGGGCTCTCGTTCCTCTCTGACGCGGGCTCGCACGCGGCCCCCGGCCGGTCGACGGACTCCGCGTTCTCGGCCACGCCCTGCTCGGGGTCGGAGTCGGGTGCCGGAAACGCGAAGAAACGGGTCAGCACGGTCCGCGCCCCGTCCGGGGCCTCGTCGTCCGCCCGCTTGTAGCGGTTGATCAGGGCGATGTACTCCTCGAAGAAGGAACGCAGTTCGTCGAGGGTCAGCCGCATCGAGCCCCGCGAGTAGAGGAAGGCGTCGGCCCACTCCGCGAGATCGTCGCTCTGCTGCCGCAGCTGCTCGAACAGCTCGACGTCCGCCGCGTAGGCACGGCGGTTCATCTCGTCGATGACGGGCCGGATCTCCGCACTCTGCCGGCTCCGCTCGGGAAACCGCAGATCGGCGGGTACGACCCGCCACCACCGCTCCCGCCCATGCGCCTGCCCGTCCTTGGGCACCTCCTCGATGAACCCGTGCCTCGCCAGCTCACGCAGGTGATAACTGGTCGCACCGGTGTTGAGACCGAGCTCCCGCGCAAGCGTCGCCGACGTGGCCGAGCCGAGCAGCGAGAGCTGCTGGAAGATCTGATACCGCCGGGGATGGCTGAGCGCCTTCAACGTCGCCAGATCGGCGATCTCCCTCAGCCCGGGTTCTTCTGACACACATGCACAATTCCATGTGCACAGCATTTTGTGCAAGCAGTTCAGAGGTGTGGGCGGGGGAGCCCCCATGGCTTCGGCCAAGGAGCTACGGGCAGAAACAGGCAAGCCCGTACCAGCCGCCCTCGACGAGTCAGGCGCCGGCGAAGCCTTCCTGAGCTGAGCTTGTTGAACACATCTGCTACGGCCAGGACGTTGTGGTCAACCCAGACCGTCCAGCTCCGTCAGTACGAGTCCGTGCGCGACGAGGTAGACCGCGACCGCCTTGGTGCGGCTGACCGTCTCGACCCGGCCGCCGCGCCAGAACCTCGCGCAAGGGGATGCCGATGTCCCACTGGGCCGGCGGGACCCGTACCGGCACCGAGTCGGCATCCTGGCGGTCCGCGATCAGGCCGAGCGGCAGTTGCGGGGTGCCTGCCCCCGGGGCGCCGGTGACGACCGGCCGGGCCGGGCGGGTGGCTCGGTAGCAGGCCGAGACGTCCGGCAGACCCACTCCCGGGTCCGCGATCCCCGAACCCGCCGCCAGCGCGCTCACCCGCCCGTACCGGATTCGGCGCCAGGCCGTTACGCAGGTTGATCCGCGCGGTGTCCCGGCCCAGCAGCTGCGTCAGGACCCGGCCCTCACTCCCGGCCGCCAGCCGTGTCGGCGACCGTGCCTGTCCCAGCGCCAGATCCGCCTCCGTGCCCACCTGGGACTTACGGAACCCGGCCGGCATCCTCACCACCCCCGGCCACGGCGAGCGGGAACCCCAGCACCGTCACCAAATCCGCCGGCCCCCCCCGTGCCACGCCTGCCCGACCGCGTGCACCACCGAAGCGGCCAACGGCACCGTGCATGCGGCCCCCACCGGCGCCGCCCCCCACCAGAGTCCACGCCCCTGCTACGTGCCACCCCTCCCGGGCACCCCGCCCGGTCGGGCGCGCTGGGCCCGGACTGTGACAGCTCAGGCCCGGCCGCCCTGGACGCCGGGCGCGACAGTGCGTACCTGGGCGGGAGGCCGGTAGCGGCTGTCGGACCCGCCAGCCACCCCCACGCTCAGGAGACGTGTCGGATCGGCTCCGCCCCCGTTTGGATCAGGAAGTCGGTAAGTACCCGGGCGAGTTGTTCGGGCTGGTCCTCGGGAATGAGGGTGGACGAGTCGGAGATCTCGATCAGCCGGCCCTGCGGGTACAGCTCGGCCAGCCGGGGGCCGTGCTCACGCGGCATCAAGCGGTCTTCGGTCGCCCAGACGACCAGTACCGGGCGGTCGAAATCACGCAGCCGCTCGCTCCAGGCGAGCAAGGTCTCGCGATCGGGCGCCCCGGTGGCGAACTTGGCGAAGTCCCGGCGGACGGCCCTGCTGCGGGTGGCGGGAGCGAACCAGTCGTCCATGATCTCGTCGGGGATCCCGCGCAGGCTCATCCCGCCGTAGCCGCCCCGGCTGCGGCGGAAGGCGGGAACGCGCATGAGCCGCGTCACGAGCCGGACGCCGCCGGGAATCCCGCACACCCGCGCCAGCGCCTTGGCCGGCCCCGGCGGGAAGTTGTCGAAGGCCTCGCAGGCCACCAGCACCATGCGCGCGAGGTGCTGGTCGTGTCCGTCCAGCACCAGGAACTGGCCCCCGCCCCAGTCATTGAGGACGAGGGTCACCCGGCCCAGACCGAGCCTCTCGATGAACTCGCCCAGGAGCCGGGCGACACCGCGCTGGGACAGATCCGCATCCGGGTGCATCGGCTGACGGTGACCCCCCAGGGGCAGTGTGGGCAGGACGCAGCGGTATCCGTCCAGGAGCGGGACCACCTTGCGCCACTGGGTCTCGTTCATCGGCAGACCGTGGCCGAACACCAGCACCGGCCCCGCACCGCCGGTGTCCTGGTAGTCGATCGGTCCGGACGACAACTCGATTCTCGGCATCTCGACCCCCGCTTGATAGATCGTTCTACTGTAATCTTGGCGGGGAAAGGGGTGGAGGGCAATGGGACAGTCGGACACACGAGCCAGGATCGAGGGTGCCGCCGCGATGCTGTTCCGCCGGCACGGCTACTCGGCCACCGGCCTGAAGCGGATCGCGGGGGAGGCGGACGCACCGTTCGGCTCGATCTACCACTTCTTCCCCGGCGGCAAGCAGCAACTGGCCGAGGACATGATCCGCACGTCCGGAACCGAGTACGGCCGCATGGTCCTGGCCCTGCTGGACAGCGTGCCGGACCCGGCGGAGTCCCTCGTGCACGCCTTCGACGCGGCCGCGGCCGACCTCGCGGCGGCCGGCTATGCCGACGCGTGCCCGATCGGGACGGTGGCCCTGGAAGTCGCGAGCAGCAACGAGGTGCTGCGGGTCGCGACGGCAGAGGTCTTCGAGGAATGGGTCGGGGCGGCGGCGCGGTGGTTCGGCCGTTGGGTGGCCGACCCGAAGACGGCACAGTCCCTCGCGTACTCGATGGTCATGATGCTGGAGGGGGCCTTCATGCTCAGCCGGGCCGCCCGCGACCCGGAACCCCTGCGGGTGGCCGGCCGATCGATGGCCAAGCTGTTGAATACCGCCATCACTCGGGCCGACGAGGACTGATCCCGAACAGCGCGACGGAGAACCGCGCGTGAGCGGTGCACAGGTTCACGACCGGCTCCACGCGCTTGCGGGCCGCTGCGCTGCCGCGAGGCCCCGGGCACGCCGGCTCCAGCGCAGTCGGGCACCGGCCACCGGCCGCCGACGTCAGCCGGACAAGCTCCAAGTCGTGGTGAACAGAGCGCATTCCAACAGATCGGCGCCCGCGTCCGCCGGCCAGCCGTCGGCGGTCCTCAACTTTTCGGCCGCCGCCCGCATGAACGACAGGTAGACCGCGTAGCGGTGAGGCGACCAGCCTCCGTCCGCCCACACCCAGGCCGCGACCGACCCGTCGGGGTCGTAGCCCGTGTCCCGGCCGACCCGGGCCGCCACCGTACGCAGCCGCCGGGCCAGGACACGGTCGAGGATGAGCGGCCGCGGCCCGTGCCCGGGAGGGACCGCCTGCCCGGCGAAGTACAGGAACTTCGTGAAGAACGACGGCCCCAGCCCGTTGGACGGCTTCAGCAGGACCTCGTAGGCACGCCGCGCACCGTCCTCACGCAGCGCGGTGACCGCCTCGGCGAGCGCCTCCTCCAGACCATGGGCGGCAAGGATCTTCTCCAGCGCGGCCGGACCGCTCCCGCCCGGGGTGCCGCGCTTGCCCTTGCCCCACACATAGGTGGCGACCAGTGCCTCGGCGAACGCCTCGCGCCCGAGCGCGTCCGCGACGGCCGACGCCACCTGCGCCCGGTCGACCCCGGCGTCGCCCGCGCCGGAACGGGCTGCCAGCGCGGCGGGCCAGGGGGCGACCCGCTCCCACCGGGCGGGGGTGTAGCGGACGGTGTGCGCGCCCGGTGTCGCGTCCGGATACCGGCCGGCGTTCTCGCTCCACCACCCCACCAGAGCCGAGACGGCCTCCTCGGGCAGTCCCCGCGCGACCATCTCCCGGTCCACCGCGTCCGCCCTGCCCTGCCTGTCCAACGTCCCTCCCTGTCAAGGGAGTTAACGATACGTCGCCCCCACCCTGCCCCTGAAGACGGGAAGCCTTGGCGTTTGGCAGATCGGTGCCGACGAGCGCCGCGGTGCCGAGCGGGCCCGCGATCGGCTCATCGGCGTCACACAGGACCGCCTGCGGGGCGGGGGCGGGCTGTGCCATAACCGGGTCCGGGCCGCAGCCGGCATCACCGGGCAGCAACAGCGCGGTCAGCAGCCGGAGTTCGTCCGAGCCGGCCCACGGCCGAGAGCCCCTCTTCCCCGCCCAGCGGGCCAGGGCGCGCGCAACCGGCCACAGGCGGCAGCAACACCGGGGTTGAAGACCGCTCCCAGCGCGCATGTACTGCGCATGGCTGACATCGTGTCCGCGGCGACGGGAATCGGCGGCGCCCTTCTGGGTACCGCCGTCGGTGCTTTCGTGACCCATCTGCTGCAGCGGCGCAACGCCTCGCTGGCCCGCCTGCATGAGGAGCGCATCTCGGCCTACGTGGCTTTCGCCGAGGCGGTCATGGAGCTGCGCAGGGAACTCATGGACCGCTGGTTCGCCGAACACAACGGCATCACCCATGACTCCTCCCCGGTCTACGCGTCCCGCAGCACCATGTGGACCGCCTACTACCGGGTCGTTCTGCTCGCCGGGAACGAGGACATACGACTGGCCGCCACAGCCGCGCGGGAGACCGTCTCCCTGATCAAGAAGGCACAGGGCCTGGATCTCATGAAGGAGCGCTCCGACACCACACGTGACGCCGTGCGCCGCTTCGTCGACACCGCCCGCGCCGAGGTGTCGCGATAGCGACAGCACCTTCCCCGTCCACGGTCCAGACCGATTGCCCCCTCCCAACACGCCTGCCAGGATGGCCGGGTGACGGGCAGCGACCGGCCATCACGCCGGACACACCAGGCATCTCCCCTCGACGAGAGCGTCAAGACGCTGCGTGCGCACGGCGTCGACCTACCGGGAGACCTCCACCGGGCCATGCGCCACTGCGTACGTCCCGTCCGGCTGGACGCGGTGAAGGTGGACCCGGCACCCGATGAACTGGTCCGGGCCTGGAGGGCCACCAAGGAACACTGGAAGGCGGAGCGGCGCGAAGCCGTGTGGATCCCGCTGCTGCACATGTTCCGCGAGCATTTCGCGCGGCGCGGTCCAGGCCTGGACGCGGCTGTGCGCGCCGCCGGCTGGAATCCGACGAGTACGCGACGCGAAGTGACCCTGCAGTTCGGCAGCCGCTGCTTCCACCTCGGACAGAAGCTCTTCATGGGCGGCCGGCGCGAACCAGGCCGTTTTCTGCTCAACGAGGCCGTCCAGGCGCTCACTTGGGCCGACCGGACCGGACGGCCCATGCCGCTCGACAGGCGCTGTCACTGCAACGGCCAGCTGGCCGTCGCGCACGTGATGCTGGCCCGGGATCTGGACGAGACCGATCCCGAGGCCGTCGATCTGCTGACGCGGGCCGAGGAACACTCGGCCTTCGCGGAACAATGCGACACCAGCGAGGAACACTTCGCCTACCGGGCGGAGATCCACCTGCGCTTGTTCCGCGCCGAACGCGTTCCGGCTCACTTGGAGAAGGCGCAGAGCATCCTGCGGACACTCAAGCGCCCGCCGGTCACCCGGAAGCTGCGCACGGCACGGGCGGACGTCCTGGCCGGACTGGGCCTGGTCCGGCTGCGCGGCGGACAGCTTGAGGAGGGCCTCCAGCTGCTGAGCGACGCCGAAGCCGCCTACACCCAGGCGCGGGAGACCGCCGGGCAGCCGAACGCCGAAGGTGCCGATCCCGGATACCTCGTGGCCCGACGCGGGCATGTACGCCACCAGCTCTACCGCTTCGGCACCGACATCCACGGCCGGCGCAGCACCGCGCGGCTGCAGGCCGCACTCGACGACCTCCTCGCCCCCGAGGCCGCCGACCACATCGGCGGCCTCGTGATCGCAGCCGCCCTGCTGGACTGCTCCCGAGTTCTGCTGCGAGGCCACGACCGGGACGGGGCCGCCGCCGATCTCGCCCGCGCACGCGGCATGCTGGACCTGCTGCCGCAGTCCGCCCGGCTTGCCGCCACGGCGCGCGTCCGGGAACTCGACGACGCGGTCGCCCGCGCGGTGGAGGCCAAAGCCACCGACGAACTGCGCCGACTGGCCCAGGAGATCATCCGGCTGCCGGCCGACGAGCCGATTCCGGGCGCTGCCCTGTCCCGTGCCTGCCGGAGCGTGGTTGCCGCCGAAGGCGCCGGGCAATGCCGCCTCCTGCTGGAGGACGCCCTGGACCGCCTCGAAATCGACCTCGCGCACCCGGAGTTGACACAGCCGGCCCGCCGTCACGTAGCCGGCCACGCCGCGCTCCTCGCCCGCCTCCTCGCCCGTAGCGACGAAGAGACCGCCCCCGCCTTCCTCGACCGCGCCCTGGCGCTGTACCGGGTCAGCTTCGGCGCGGTGGACGAGCCTGCCGGCGCCGACGCGTACGCCGACGCCGGCGCCGGCGCTCTCGCGCTGGCGAAAATACTGGCCGCCGGCGACGAGGCCGACGCCGAGGAGGCGGCCGGCCTGCTCCACGAAGCGGTCGACTGGCTCGAAAAGGCACTGGCCCGAGCCCAGACCGTCGCTTCCTCCCCGCGCCGCGACTTCGACCCCGTCATCATCCACAGCCGGCTGGGCGAGGCCGCACTGCGCTCCTACGCCTTGAACCCCACCGACGGCATGCTCGACACGGCCATCAGGAATCTGGACGCGTCACTGGCCCTCGAGGCGTCCACCGCAACGGAGGCAGCGGAGCCGGCCCGGCCGGAGCGGGACCGAACCGCGGTCCTCGGCCACCTGGGAGACGCCTACTACCGGCGGGGCACCAGAAACCTCGACGCCGAGGATCTCGAACATGCCCTCGCCCTCAAAGAGGAGACCTACACCCACGCCAACCGGGCCCGCGAGAACCGCAGTCTCGCCGCCGCTGCCGCCGGCCGCCTGCACCACATCACCGCTGACGACGCCCAGCTCACCCGCAGCGCCGGATACGCCCTGCAGGCGTGTACCTGTGATCCCGCATGGCCCTGGCCGGTTCTTCAGCTGGCCGATCTCGCCGAGCGCCACGCGGCCCTCGACCCGTCCGAGCTGACCGGGCAGCCACCTACCCCCCTGTCCGCGCTCCTCCTCGCAGGCGACCGGCCCGCCCTCCTGGAGCGTGCCGCGCACCTGGCCGTCCGCAACCGCGAGTTCGCCGCCACCGTCCTCGGCGGTCAGCGCAGGACAGGGGAGCAGGGCGTCTTCATCCTCAACGACGCCCATCGTCTGATCGAGCAGACCATCGTCCTCAAGCGGCTGGACGCCACGGCGGCCGCCCGGGAGTGGCGATGGACGCAGCGCTTCCGCCGGTGGCTCACCGACCGGCACGCTCCCCGGGACTGGCTGCTGCCCGAGCCCCTCGGTCTGGTCCGCCTCCAAGCACCGCACGACCAGGACGCGGTGTACGTCATGCGCCGTATGCAGGGACGGCTCCTGGGCGCCACCGTCAACGACTGGGTCACGGGCCGGGGAGACAACCCGCTGCCCCACTTCGCCGATGTCCTGCGCTACCTGGCCGCATTCCAGGCCTGGCGCGCCCTGGACGACTCCGGCACCCCCCGCACGGCCACCCCCCGGCACGCCGACGACTGGGCCCGCCAGGTCACCAAGGCCTGCGACAAGCTCGACGCCCCACCCGAGGTCCGGAACGCGCTGACGCACCTGCTCCAGCCGATGGCCGCACCGGGCAGCCCCGTCGTGGCCAAGAAGGACCCCCACGCGGGCAACTGGATCCTCACCAGGCACGGCGGCCTCGTACTGATCGACGTCGAATCCCAGACCACCCTCCCGCTGCTCCAAGAGGCCGTCACCGTCATGGACGACCTCCCCCTGCTGCCCCTGGACCACGAGGGCTGGACACAGCGGGAAAAACTGCGCGACCACTACCTCGACGCTCTCGACGAGTTCGGCCTGCCCACACCCCGCGCCCAGGACATCCCCGCCCACACCCTGGAGGCCCTCACCGCCTTCCACGCGGTGAAGGGGATCGGCCGCATCCGCCGCTGGAACAACGACGTCTCGTCGTTCACCCTGTCCCTGCGCAACGTGCAGTACGAGCACTACTGGAGCATTCTCGACCACCTCGCCGCCAGTGGCCGCGACCAGGCCACACGCGCCTTCTGCCGCCTCTTCCTCACGCACTACGAGCACGCTCGCACCACCATGGGGTGAGCCGCGCACCGGAGACGACCGGCATCCGGCGAAGACGAGCAGCGTGCCCCACTCGATGCCCTGGGGGACTGTCGTAGCTGACGACTGATCAATAACCTTACGGAACACGCGATTCCCGGTTCCGACGGAGCATCATGACCACTGCGGCACAGATACCCGACATCCTCTCGCCCGAGTTCGCGGCGGACCCCTACCCGGCCTACCGGCTGATGCGGGAGTCCGCGCCCCTCATCTGGCACGAGGCGACGCAGAGTTACATCATCTCGCGCTACGAGGACGTCGAGCGCGTCTTCAAGGACAAAGACGCCGAGTTCACCACCGACAACTACGACTGGCAGATTGAGCCGGTCCACGGCAAGACGATCCTCCAGCTCAGCGGCCGTGAGCACGCCGTGCGCCGGGCGCTGGTCGCCCCCGCCTTCCGCGGCCGGGACCTCCAGGAGAAATTCCTGCCCGTCATCGAGCGCAACTCGCGCGAACTGATCGACGCCTTCCGGAACTCCGGCTCCGCCGACCTCGTCGCGGACTACGCGACCCGCTTCCCGGTCAACGTGATCGCGGACATGCTGGGCCTCGACAAGGCCGACCACGCCCGCTTCCACCGCTGGTACACCACCGTCATCGCCTTCCTCGGCAACCTGTCCGGCGACCAGGAGGTGGCCGCGGCCGGCGAGCGCACCCGCGTGGAGTTCGCGGAGTACATGCTGCCGATCATCCGCGAGCGCCGGGAGAACCTCGGCGACGACCTGCTGTCGGTGCTGTGCGCCGCCGAGGTAGACGGGGTACGGATGAGCGACGAGGACATCAAGGCGTTCTGCAGCCTGCTGCTCGCCGCCGGCGGTGAGACCACGGACAAGGCGATCGCCAGCATCTTCGCCAACCTGCTGAGCCACCCCGACCAGCTCGCCGCCGTACGGGCCGACCACAGCCTGATCCCGCGGGCGTTCGCGGAGACCCTGCGCTTCACCCCGCCGGTGCACATGATCATGCGGCAGTCCGCGACCGAGGTGAAGCTCAGCGGCGGCACCATCCCGGCCGGGGTCACCGTCACCTGCCTGATCGGCTCCGCCAACCGCGACGAGAACCGCTACCGCGAGCCCGGCCGCTTCGACATCTTCCGCGAGGACCTCACCGCCACCAACGCCTTCTCCGCGGCCGCCGACCACCTGGCGTTCGCGCTGGGCCGGCACTTCTGCGTCGGCGCGCTGCTCGCCAAGGCGGAGGTCGAGATCGGCGTCGCCCAACTGCTGGACGCCATGCCCGACTTGCGCTTCGCCGACGGCTTCGACCCGGTCGAGCAGGGCGTGTTCACCCGCGGCCCCCAGTCCCTCCCGGTCCGCTTCACCCCCACCGCCTGACCCGCGCCGCTGGGCCCCTCCCCGCAGGGGCCCAGCGGGCCGGCGGGCTATCCGTCGACCGGCGTGAACCGCACCGGCAGGGTGGTCAGCCCCCGCATCCAGACGGACGACCGCCAGGTCAGCGTGTGCGGGTCCACCGCGAGCACCAGGTCGGGCAGCCGCTCCAGCAGCGTCTCCACGGCGGTACGCGCCATGACGTCCGCGAGCAGCGGGGCCGGGTACGGGCACCGGTGCTCGCCGTTGCTGAACGACAGGTGCGCGGCGTTCTCCGCGCCCACATGGCCCTCGGGCCACAGACTCGGGTCGGTGTTGGCGGCGGCCAGCCCGAGGACCAGACAGTCGCCGGCCCGGATCTGCCGGCCGCCGAGCTGGGTGTCCCGTACCGCCCAGCGGCCGATGAAGTTCTGGGTGGGCGTGTCCAGCCAGAGCACCTCGTTCAGCGCCTCGCCCACGCTCACCCGGCCGCCGGACACGCTGAGTTCGAAGCGCTCGTCGGTGAGCAGCAGACGCAGCGCGTTGCAGATCCAGTTGGCGGTGGGCTGCTGCGCGGCCGCGATGACCGAGATCAGGTCCTGGACGATCTCCTCGTCGCCGAGCCCCGCCGGGTGCAGCACCATCCGCGAGGTGACGTCCTTGCCGGGGTCGGCCCGCTTGTCCTGGACCAGCCGCGCCAGCCGCTCGCCCACGCGCCCGTAGGCCGCCACCGGGTCGTCGCCCTCGGCCGCGTCCAGGGAGATCCGCAGGTCGTCGACGAGCTGCTGGGTGTCCGCGCCGGAGAGCGGCATACCGCACATCTGCACCACGGCCCGCATCGGCAGCGCGTGGACGTAGGAGGCCATCAGCTCGGCGTGGCCGCTGCCGGCGAACCCGGCGATCAGCTCGTCGGCGATCAGCTCGCAGTCGCGGGCCAGCTCGAACTGGTCCACCCCGGACAGCGCCTCGGTGATCACCCCGGCCCGGCGGCGGTGTTCCTCCCCCTCGGTGAACAGCACCGAGGGCTGGTAGCCGACGAAGGGCATCAGCGGCCAGTCCGGCGGGATGTTGTCCCACTGGTTCCAGCGCCGTGAGTCCCGCGCGAACAGCTCGTCGTGGCTGGTGACTTGAGCGACCTCGTGGTAGCCGAGCACCAGCCAGGCCGGAATGTCGCCGTCCAGCAGGATGGGCGCGACAGCGCCGTGCTCGCGGCGCAGCGCCCGGTACATCTGCGACGGCGTCTGCTGGTACTCCAGGCCCGCCAGGCGCACCGCGTCGGCGTGGGCGGGGCAGCCGGGCGGCGGTGCCGGCTGCGCGGAGAAGGGGCCGGGGTCGGTCACGGGGTCGCCTCCTGGGCGGTGGCCAGCGTGTACACATGGTCCACGAGAGTGATCAGCACGTCCTTGCCCGACTGCCGGTCCCGTGCGTCGCAGTCGACCATCGGCACGCGCTCCGGCAGCGCGAGGGCCTGCCGGATCTCGGCCAGGGAGTAGTGGGCCGCGTCGTCGAACCGGTTGACGGCCACCACGAAGGGCGTGCCGTGGTGTTCGAGGCGGTCTATCGCGTACCAGGAGTCGTCCATCCGGCGGGTGTCCACGAGGACGACGGCGCCGAGGGTGCCGGAGAAGAGCCGGTCCCACAGGAACCAGAAGCGCTGCTGGCCCGGCGCGCCGAACAGGTACAGCACCATGGTGTCGTTGAGGCTGATCCGGCCGAAGTCGAAGGCGACGGTGGTGGTCGACTTCGCGGCGACGCCGCTGGTCTCGTCGATGCCGACGCCGGCCTCCGTCATCACCTCCTCGGTGTTCAGCGGCCGGATCTCGCTCACGGAGCGGACCAGCGTGGTTTTGCCGACGCCGAAGCCGCCCACGACGACGATCTTCAGCCCGGTTTCCGCCGCGTCGGCCAGTGGCGTGCGGTGGGCGGGCAGCTCAGAGATTGCGGAGCCCATGGAGCACTTCCTTGAGAAGGGCGGGATCGGGGAGCGAGAGGTTCACGGGTGGGTGGCGTGCGGTGATCCGGCCGGTGTCGAGCAGGTCGGCCAGCAGGATGCGGACGACCATGATCGGCAGCTCCAGCTCGGCGGAGATCTCGACGACCGAGGTCGGGTGCCGGCAGAGGGTCAGGATGCGCGTGTGCTCCGACTGCATGCCCGTGGCCGGCTGGCACTCCGCGACGATGAGCGTGACCAGGTCCAGGGTGTCGTCGACGCTGCTGCGCCCGCCGGTGACCGTGTAGAGCCGGTCGGGGGCACCGGTGTCCACCGGCTTGCGGGTCACGACGGGGTGCTCCCCTGGAGCGGCTGCCGGGGCGCGGCCCGCAGATGCTCGCCGATCTTGTCGACCAGCCCGGACATCTCCTCGCCCAGGAGGCCGGGGTCGGCGTCCTCGGCGGCGACGACCGCGAGGTGCGCGCCCTCACCGGCACCGACGATGCACAGCAGGCCGCCGTGGAAGGCGGTCATGGAGTGGAGCACTCCGCCGGTGCCGTCCCCGAACTCCACGGACGCGCCGTGGGACAGGGCCTGGAGGCCGGAACAGATCGCGGCGAGCTGGTCGGCCTGATCCTCGGCCAGGTCGGGGGTCCAGCACAGCTTGAGGCCGTCGCGGGAGAGGACCAGGGCGTGCCGGGCACCGGGCGTCTGCTCCAGCAGGTTCTGCAGCAGCCAGACGAGGCTGTTGTCGGTGGTCTGCATGATGGGTGATGGGACGGTGGCGTCCGGCTGAGCGGCCACCGGCCCGTACCTCCAATCTCATGGGCACGAGGGGGGTTGTGACTGCCGGGCGCGGGCCCGGCGGGGCTTGGGGTGGGGGCTACCCGGCGGCCGGCGGCTCGGGGTCGGGGCGGCCGCCGCCCTGGGCGCCGCCGGAGGGCCTGCGCGAGCGGTGGAAGGCGCCGAAGCGGGAGCCGACGTCGTGCACGGGCCGCTTGCGGGGCGGGGTGGGCTCGCTCGCGGGGCGCTGGGCGCGCTCGGCCTCGCTCATGGTGCGGCCGGGCTTGCGGACGGGGAGTCCGTTCGGGGTGGCGTCGGTGGGCGTGGCCGCGGGCGGCTCGTGCCGGGTCTGCTCGGGGACTTCCCGCAGGATCACGGGGGGATCGGGGCGTACGTGCGCCTCCATGACGGGCGCCTCGACGACGGGGGCCTCCTTGACGGGGGCCGGCGCTTCGGGCGCCGGGACCGGCCGGACGGTGGCCGCCCGGGCCGCCTCCCGCTGCGCGGGCCACGGGTCGCGCTGCTGCGCGACGAGGTGCCGGGGCAGCAGGACGACCACGCCGGTGCCGCCGCGGGATGAGGGGCGGTAGTTGACGTTGATCCGGTACTTGAGGGCGAGCAGTCCGACCACGGCGAGGCCCAGCCGGGTGCCCTGGAGGGAGGCGAGGTCGGCCATGCTGCCGGTGACCGCGCCCTCGGCGTGCTTCATCGCCGCCTCGGACATGGTCAGCCCGCTGTCCTCGACGGTGACGACGATCCCGGCCCGGTGTTCCTCGACGTAGACGTGGACCTCGTCGGTGGGCGGGGAGAAGTTGGCCGCGTTGTCGATCAGTTCGGCGAGGAGGTGCATCACGCCTTCGGCGGCGAACCCGGAGATCGCCGCCTGGGAAGTGAAGTGCAGCCGGACCCGCTGATAGGCGGCGATACGGCCGATGGCGCCCCGGAGGATGCTCTCCATCCGGATCGGCTTGTTCCAGGTACGGCTGGTCTTGCCGCCCATGAGCAGCGCCAGCCGGTCGGCGATCAGCACGAGCTGGGAGGTCTTGTGGTCCAGCCGCATCAGGTCGCCGAGCATCGTGCCGTCGTGCTCGTCCTGCATCGCCCGCAGGTCGGCGAGCATGCTGACGGCCTTGGCCTGGACCCGGCTGAGCGCCTTGGTGGAGGCGATCCGGGCACCGCCCGCGCGCCGCTCGCTGCGCGCCAGTTCGCGGACGAACCGCTCGCCCAGGTCGTGCATCAACGGCGTGCGGGGAAGCGTGAGTTCGCCCAGCACGGTGTCGGCCGAGCGGCCCTCGGCGAGCCGGGCGACGGCGGCGGGCAGCGTCTCCCGCGTGAGCCGGTCGGCTTCGGCCAGGATCTCGTCCAGCGCCTCCTGGGTCTGCCGGGATTCCCTGTCCGCGGCGGCCGCGCGCCCCACGGCCTCTTCCAGGGCGCCGGCGGAGAGATGGGCGAGCCGGCGCAGGTTCTGGTCGTTGGGCATCGACACGCCCGCGAGCGCGTCGGCGGCGGCGCTGCCGGTGAGCACCAGCTTGTGCAGGGAGGGCAGCGTCACGTTGGCCAAGTGGCCCGTCTGCGCGGCGGTTTGCTGCGCCTGCGCGCGGAGCCGGTCGTTCTCGGCGGCCTGGGTGGCGGCGGCGAGCCTGGCCCGGCGGACGAGGAGATGTCCGACGAGCACCGCGACGGCGACACACGCCCAGCCCGCGCCCGCCACGACGAGCGTCCACCCGCGGCTGCCGGACGGGGCCACCCCTGCCGCGACGGCGGCCGCGACGCCGGTCACCGCCACCACGGCCGCGGGTACCGCCCACGAGCTGCGCCGAACGGCCGTCGAGCGGTGTTGAACGGACGGTGCAGGAACTGACATTCCGCGGTCCCTCGGTCTGCGAGCAGAAGAATCGGCGTCCGAACGCCTCGATCGCGGTCCGGAAACGGCCACCTCGGAGGAAGGCGATCTTCCAGTCCGGTTACGCCACATGCTAGTCACACCGGAGTGCCCCACGTTCCGAATGACCCCTTCAGGCCCCCCGGACCTGAAGTCGTCGTGAACCAGCCATCACACCGCCGGCCCGTGATAAAGAGCCGGCCCCACCACACCGCCGGCACCAGGACCAGAGATACCCGATACGCCCCCACTGTCCCACCCCCGGAACAGCCACCGCGCACCTTCCCCGAGGCGTCAACTCCCTCTGAAGAGGCCCCTTTTCAGCCAACCGAACGCGACCACCGCAGGAGAGCGACGACACCGATCACCCAGATAGCGAGGAATGCGAGGACCTACCGGACAACGGGCGCCCACCAAGAAGCCCTTGGAGTCGGCGTGGCCGGCCGGTTGGGCGTGCAGCCCGCGCCGGGCCGCTTCCTGTCGCAGCCGCAGTTCCTCGTCCGCCGCTTCCGGCTGGGCGCGGGCGGCGGCGACCGCCGTCGTGGTCTTGTCCGTGCCGGCGCCGCCGCTGACCACCAGCACCCGCGCACCGCTCTCGATCACCGTGCTTTGGCCGCCGCGTGCCTGATAGGCCATCAGGCCGCCCGGCCGGGACATGGTCGGCACCTCGATCAGCGCTTGCCCGCGGTAGGAAGGTTCGGCGGCCATCGCCAGGAGTCCCAGCGCGATGCAGATCACCGGGGGCTCATGTGCTGTGGGCTCGGCCGCGTAGAGAGCTTCCAGGAACTGCTCGTGCATGCCCTGCCTATGGATCACCTTGCACAGGTTGGTCGCCGCGGCCTCGGTGAGCTGGCCGCCCATGGGGTCGGGAATGCCGTACTTGGTGAGGGTGGCGGTGGGGGTGGGGGTGCTTGTCGTGGTGGGTGGTGGTGCCGTGTCATTGTCTGTGGTGGTGGGGGTTGTTGGGTGGTCAGGGTGTCTGGGGGCTCTGGGGGCTCTGGGGGCTTTGGGGGCTCTGGTTGTTCTGGTTGTGTTGGGTGTTTTGGTTGTCGGGTAGGGGGAGGCGGGCCCAGACGGATTTGCCGTTGGTGGGGGTCGTGGTCCAGCCCCAGGTGGTGCTGAGGGCTCTGACG